>JAYVSP010000598.1:0-9764 GCA_043775215.1 Planctomyces sp.
GTGTCGTAGATTTGGATTCGAGTCATTTGCTGGTCCGTTTTTGGTTCTTGACCGAAATATGAAAACAAAAAACTCAGGCGAACATACCAGCAGTGTCACGGCACTTGGCTGGGATCGAAGACAGTCAGGCCCTAATCTTGGGTGCAAAGTGCGACGCACCCATTCGCTTCCAGGTTCGTCGAGATATCGCTTCACCAGAGCGCTGGAGTCAAACAAGAAGGCCGCCATCACCGGCGTTCCTCAATGATTGTCTGCGAAACCGGAGGCCCTTTCACTTTGATCAGCGGACGCTCAGGACGCTCAACGGGCGGCCAGACGGCAGGAATGTGCGAAAACACTCCCTCGGCATACAGCCTCTCCGCTATACGGCGATTCTTCTCACGCTCGCTCAGTTCGACCGGCGGCAGGTCGAGCAGCTTCAGTTGCTCGCGAATCTGACGTTGTTCCTCGGGGGACAACGCCAGAATTTGCTTCATGACTTTCGAGATTGCTTGATAATCAGCCATGTTTCGACTCCTTGTCAGACCGTGTGAACCGCAACTTATGCGGCAAGCGTTTCTGAATCAATTCGAGATTCGCCGCTTGGACAATTCGCAGTTCGATTCAATTCATCTCTGTCCGCCGCCGCATCATTTCGACCAGATGCGGGCGCGGGATGATCTGCAGCAGCAGGACTCGTTCGTAGACCGCTTCATCATCTGCGCCAACCCAGCCGTAGATGAAGTCTTCGGAACGATCGATGAACTGTTGGGCGTCGGGACCGAGGAAATACAGCACGGCAGCCGCTGTTCCATGAGCGTCACCGGCACTGACTCCATTCCACACGCGGTCGAAGTCCGCCGGCTCCAAGACCAAGTATCCCAATCCGCCGCCCAGTGGGCAGACGGTCTTGCGTTCCGTGAAATCAGCGGAGAGATCGTCAAGCTGATCGTCGTCTGGACCGGGTGCTCGAAAGACGACGACGTTCAGTGCTGGAGGATGTTCCGAGAGTTGCATGGTCGGAATGTTGTATTGGTTTCGGGAGGCGGTTTGTAGCGGCAGTCGTGGGGCAGGTTTTTAACCTGCCCGTCAAACACGGACTCTGATTTCGAGTGAAACACGAAATGTTGAAAACCGCGATATTTCACAGGCAGGTTACAAACCTGCCCCACGAGTTCGCTTGTTTGAGGACTAAGACTACTTAATCGCTCTGAAAACCCGGTTTCGTGAAACCGGGTTTTTTATTGGACGTGGTGCAAGTTGTGGCCCAAGGGATCGGGAGTCTTTTTCACTCCCGACGCCTTTGCTCTTGGCAACCTTCATTGAGGGAGATCAGCCCATGCTCAATGCGGACGTTGCACGCCTCTTTGAAGATCTCGCCGACCTGCTGGAACTCGACGGCGCGAACACGTTTCGCGTCCGAGCATATCGCAATGCGGTTCGGACCATCGAAAGCCTGTCGGTCGACGTCGCTGCGATCGTCGAGCGTGATCCTGCCGAGTTACAGCAACTGGAGGGAATCGGCAAAGATCTCGCGGACAAAATTGTCACGATCTGCTCCACTGGAGCGTTGCCTCAATTGGAAGAGATCCGGGTGCGAATTCCGGCAGGCGTTGTGCAGATGCTGCGCATTCCTGGACTCGGTCCGAAGAAAGTCGCGGCACTGTTCAAGGAACTGCGCCTCGAAACGCTCGACGCCCTGAAACAAGCGGCGGAGCAAGGCCGGATCGCGGAGTTGAAGGGCTTCGGCAAGAAGACCGAGCAGATAATTCTGGAAGGCATTGCGCTCGTGGCGGAAGCGGGACAACGTGTTTTCCTGGCGAACGCAAAGGCCGAGGCGGATGCGATCGTCGGCGATCTGCAGCAACTTCCGAGCATCACGCAAGCCGCGGTGGCGGGAAGCTGCCGGCGGCGCAAAGAAACGGTTGGCGATTTGGACGTGTTGGTGACGTCGTCAGACTCGAACGCTGCGATGGATCGGCTGGCGGCGAATCCACTGGTGGTGAAAGTACTGGCTCGCGGTGAGACCAAACAGCGCGTGCGGTTGCGGTCGGGGCTGGAACTGGATCTGCGCGTCGTGCCGGAAGAATCGTTCGGAGCCGCGGCGCAGTACTTCACTGGCTCGAAGGAGCACAACATCGTCATCCGCCGCCGCGCGCAAGAGCGTGGTCTGAAGCTGAATGAGTACGGCTTGTTTCGTGGCGAGACGTCGGTTGCCAGCCGCACGGAAGAGGAGGTTTACGCCGCGGTCGGCTTGCCCTGGATTCCGCCGGAACTGCGAGAAAACCGCGGTGAGATCGAACGGGCGGAAGCGGGGATGCTTCCACAGTTGATTGAACTCGCGGACATTCGCGGCGACCTGCACATGCACACGACGGCGACCGACGGCTTGAATTCAATCCGCGAAATGGCCGAAGCGGCGAAGTCACGCGGACTGCAATACATCGCGATCACCGATCACTCGAAACGGGTCACAATGGCCAACGGACTCGACGCTGATCGGCTGCGCAAGCACTGGGCCGAGATCGACAAGGTCCGCGCTCAGGTCAATGGCTTCGAAATTCTGAAGGGCATCGAGTGCGATATCCTCGAAGATGCGACGATGGACTTGCCCGACGACGTCCTGGCCGAAGCAGACTGGGTTCTGGCTGTGTTGCATTACGGCTTGAAGCAGCCTCGCGAGCAAATTGACCGGCGGCTGCTCAATGCGATCCGTAATCCGCATGTGGACGCAATCGGCCATCCGTCCGGCCGGCTGATCGGACAGCGGCCCGGAGCTGACATGACGTTTGAAGATATTCTCAAGGCGGCCGCCGATCACGGAGTCCTATTGGAAATCAATGCACATCCCAGCCGTCTGGACCTGGATGACATTCGCGCCGCGGCAGCGAAGGAACGCGGCATTCCAATCGTCATCAACACTGACTCGCACAGCACTCAGGGCTTCGACGTCTTGCAGTACGGCGTGTTTCAAGCGCGCCGCGCCGGCCTGGAAGCGAAGGACGTCGCCAACACGCGGACGCTCATCGAGTTTCGCAACCTGCTGCGGAAGGGGTAAGGCGCGGCCTTAGGCGATTGGCAGAAGAAAAATTACCCAGCAAAATCGTGGGCTAGTGCCCAGCGGCTGATTTCATCAGCCGGAACGCGCTAGCGTCCGGTTTGATGCCGGTAAGTTTTCATCTGCCGATCGCCTTAGCCAAACTTCATGTGAGTTTCACTCGGTTCAATTCCAAGTCACCGTTGAAGCCGGTGTCGATGACCGTCGTCCAGCTTTCGTCTCCGATCATCAGCGTCAGGACCGGAATTCCATCATCGGTGACTTTGCCTCGCACTTCGCCAACAAGCGAGCCTCCAGCCGCTGCTTCACCACAAGCAAATCCTTTTTTGGAAACTCCTCAATCGCCGCCAGTACCGAATCCAGTGAAAGCACACCTTGCGTCTTCGATCGCTCGTGGTCTTTTTTCTCAAACAATTCGATCAAGCGCTCGGCATCGGCAATCGCGTCTTCGGCAGTCAGTAGTTCAGCTTCCGGTTCGTGGACGGTTCGTGGTTTCATGTTTGTCTCCAAATTGTTTCTGCACAAGCCACCATGGAATCGACCAGTGCTTGGCTGTAGTGCGTCCCCTGTTGACGGCATTGCTCCAAACGAACTCGAACTTCGTCGGGGGAAATCAACAGACGTTTCACCGCCAGTACCAGGACTCCGGCAAACCCAACCACCGTCAGCCCCAATTGCCGAGCGACTTCCCTGGCGGACCGCTCGTCCAACAGAATCACATCGTAATTCGGCGGCTGTCGCTGAGCGAGAATAATCGCCTCGGCCTCGCCGTGATGAGTTTCCATTGGCAGCCCGCTGCGACTTTGCTCGGCAACCTGGCGTGACACATCACCGATTCGGACCTGTTCGTCCGGTGTCAGTCCGACTTCGCGAAAATTGGCAACTGGCGAGATCGCATCACCCCAACCGTGCTGAACCAACTCCGTCATCACTCCGCTCGGAATGTGGACCTCGTCGAACAACGATGCCAACAACGACACGCTCTGCGACTGGCAAGCAGAAATCAGAGGGCCGGTGTTGCTGACAATGGGCATTCTACTTTTCCCAACTGTAGCAAGGTCGCGCCAGACTGAACTCACATCTTTCGGACAAGGCTCCAACCAAAAAGCCCCGACGGCCAGTGGTCGTCGGGGCTGCAGAATTAAAGCATTTTATCGCGAGACACGCTTACTTGATGAACAGCATCTCGCGATACGTGGCGAGCGGCCAGAGGTCGTCGGCGACGATACCTTCGAGTTCATCGGCCACGTTGCGGACTTTGAGCATCGCCGGGCAAACCTCGTCGCGGTAATGCTTGGCGTGAGCCAAAATGTCACCGCTGGCGTGGTGCTCGATCGCATCGCCAAGAGTCTTGATCGCTCCTTCGAGTTGGCCGGTCAGTTCGCTGACTCGGCTGAGCGAACTGGTGTCGGGCGCGAAGCCGACCGATTTCATTGCGGCGGCAGTTTGAGCCAACTCGCCTTGATACCGGTACGCAGCCGGCAGAATCGATGCTCGCGCGATGCTGTAGCACAAACGGCTTTCGGTGTTGATGTCCTTGCAGTACCGCTCGACGTAGATGTCATAGCGGCTTTCGGTCTCGCGCGGGTTGAGCACGCCATATTTGTCGAACAGCGCAACCGCCTCCTTGTCCTTGATCGAGCCCAGAGCATCGACCGTGTTGCGGAGGTTCGGCAGTCCGCGTTTTTCGGCTTCTTGGTGCCACTCTTCTGAGTAATTGTTCCCATTGAAGACCACCGCTTTGTGCTGCTTGTAGATGCTTTGCACCAACGTCTGAACCGCGCCGGCCAACTTGCTCGGGTCGCCGCCGGTGGCTTTTTCCAGTTCAGTCGCAACGTAGTCGAGGCTTTCGGAAACGATCGTATTCAACACCACCAGCGGGCCGGCGATCGACTGGCTCGAACCGACGGCGCGAAACTCAAACTTGTTGCCGGTGAAGGCGAACGGGCTGGTGCGGTTACGGTCTCCGGTGTCCTTCGGCAGCGGCGGCAGCGTGTCGACACCGATCGTCAAGAAGCCACCCTTCTTGCTGCTTTCCAACTTGCCCTTTTCGATCTGCTCGAAGACGTCCGTCAGCATGTCACCGAGGAAGATCGAGATGATGGCCGGCGGTGCTTCGTTCGCACCCAAGCGGTGATCGTTGCCGGCATGCGCGATCGAGGCTCGAAGCAGCTTCGACCAGCGGTGGACGGCCCGAATCACAGCAGCACAGAAGACCAAAAACTGCATGTTCTGGTGCGGGTTCTCGCCCGGTTCCAACAGGTTGGCCGAGTCGGTTCCCAGCGACCAGTTCAGATGTTTTCCGCTGCCGTTGATACCGGCGAACGGCTTCTCGTGCAGCAGGCAGGCCAGACCGTATTTCGGAGCCACCTTTTGCAGCGTCAGCATGGTGAGCTGCTGATGGTCGGTTGCGACGTTGGCATTCTCGTAGATCGGAGCCAATTCGTACTGTGACGGCGCGACTTCGTTGTGCCGCGTCTTCACGGGCACGCCGAGCTTGGACAGCTCACGTTCGCATTCCAACATGCAGGCCAGGACTCGCTCCGGGATCGCGCCGAAGTATTGATCCTCGAACTCTTGCCCCTTGGGCGACTTGGCCCCAAACAGCGTCCGGCCGCAGATATTCAGGTCCGGCCGAGCGAAGAAGAAGTTGCGGTCGATCAGAAAGTATTCTTGCTCCGGGCCGCCGGTCGCGAAGACGTAATCAGGAGTCGCTTGACCGAAGACTTTGAGCACTCGCTGAGCTTGCTTGTTCAAAGCCTGCATCGAGCGGAGCACGGGAGTCTTCTTGTCGAGGGCCTCGCCGGTCCACGAGCAGAACGCGGTCGGAATGCACAGCGTCGTGCCGTTCGGATTTTCGAGGATGTACGCGGGCGAGGTCACATCCCAGGCGGTGTAGCCGCGCGCTTCAAAGGTCGAGCGGATGCCGCCACTGGGGAACGACGAGGCGTCCGGCTCACCCTGGATGAGTTGCTTGCCGGTGAACTCGGAGATCGCGCTGCCGTCGCCGGTCGGGGACAAGAACGAGTCGTGCTTCTCGGCTGTGATGCCGGTCAACGGATAGAAGACGTGAGCGTAGTGCGTTGCCCCTTTCTCCAGTGCCCAGTCACGCATCGCGGTGGCGACCGAGTCGGAGATACTGGGGTCGAGCTTCTCGCCCTTCTTGATCGAACGGAGCAGAGCCTTGAACACCGGCTTCGGCAGGCGTGCCCGCATTTCTTTTTCGTTGAAGGTGTTCACGCCAAACAGCGACGGGCTGTCAACATCTTGGAAATTCAACGGCTGAGCATCGGACTTGTAGTTGATCACGGCGGCGATAGCGGAAGTACGGGCATTCTGCGACATTGAGCGCGACTCCTGAGAACGGGGGGATTCACTCGATTTACCAGATTGGCGAAACGGGCCACGGGGCCAGACTGCCATCGAGCAAGGCAGCTTTCCCGGAATACGCACAGAAACTTCAGACTTCAGGCACGTTTTGTGCCGGTCAATAATGCCCCGGCCGTAAGCCAAAGCGCCACTTTGTTATTTTCACAATTGGCTGAAATCCTCCGGTTACGGACTGCCCGGCCCATCGGCAATTCGTGCCGATCTCGCCAGCAATCCGCAGCCAACACGCGCGGCCCCAAGGCCAAGGGCGGAGATGCTACAGTCGGTCGTGGCGAGCTTCAACTTCGCCAGTGGTGAGTTCCGCAACTTCGCCAGTGGTGAGTTCCGCGTTTTGGCGAGCGGGGGACGTCAGTCCTCGGAGAAAGCGTCCCCGAAGTTAGTTAGGTAGGGACCGGCGCAGAAATAACTGTCAGATGTAGCTGAACTCGCCAGAGTTCAGAACCGAAGTCTGGCGACTTCGGCTACGACAGTTATTGATGCGCCGGTCCTAGGTAGGCCGCCCGGATCCGAGTCCAACATTTCAGAACCCGATCTATCCTTGCATGATGGCAACTTTTTCTTGTCCTCATCCGTGTGGGCTTCATATCCGTGTGGGACATCCTCGGCATATCGTCGCGGAATGAGTCCACGCCGGAGCAGTAAGGACGTTGCATCAGTGTATCTTTTGACGGAATCATCTATGATGGTCCGATACACAGTCTGCTGCCATGTGGTCTGACACGGATGACCGCAATCCAACTTCCTGAAAGGTCGCTGCCATGACCGCTTTGCCGTCACCGGCTGACGTGCTTCGACAGACATTCGGTTTCGATACGTTCCGTCCTGGCCAGGAAGCGGTCATCGGACAACTTTTGGCGGGACATTCCTCAGCGGCAGTGTTTCCGACAGGCAGCGGCAAGTCGCTGTGTTATCAGTTGCCCGCATTGCTGCTGCCGGGGCTGACGGTGGTCGTGTCTCCGTTAATCGCCTTGATGAAGGATCAACTCGACAAGCTCAAACGGCTGGGCGTTGCGGCCGAGCGGCTGGATTCGACGCTCAATGCCCAGGAGTCTTCAGCCGTGATGGCGGCAGTGCGAAACGGAGAGCTTCGCTTGCTCTACGTCGCTCCGGAACGGTTCAACAACGAACGCTTCCGTGAGGCAATTCAGCGAGTTCGCGTATCGCTATTCGCGGTTGACGAGGCGCACTGTATTTCCGAATGGGGGCACAACTTTCGGCCCGACTATCTTAAGTTGGCGCGCTTCGCACGCGAGTGTCATGCGGAGCGTTTGTTCGCTTTGACCGCGACAGCAACGCCGCAAGTCCTGAGCAATGTTTGTGAGGCATTTCAAATTGATCCTGCTCACGCGGTGCGCACCGGCTTCTATCGCCCGAACCTGACGATGCTCATCACGCCGGTCTCGGAGTCGCAGCGCAATGATGAACTGTTTGGTCGACTGACTCAACGCGAGCGTGGGCCGACGATCGTTTACGTCACGCTGCAACGGACCGCCGAGCAAGTTGCTGATCGGCTCGCTCGACGCGGTTTCAAGGCGAAGGCTTATCACGCCGGCATGAAAGACGAAGACCGAACCGCCGTGCAAGACTGGTTCGCCGCCTCTGACGAAGCGATCGTCGTGGCGACCATCGCGTTCGGGATGGGCATTGATAAGTCCAATATTCGTTATGTGTACCACTACAACATACCCAAGAGTCTGGAAAACTACTCGCAGGAAATCGGCCGAGCGGGCCGCGACGGAATCACGTCGACCTGTGAGATGTTCGCCTGCCCGGACGACATCAACGTGCTCGAAAACTTCGTCTACGGCGATACGCCATCACTCACGTCAGTGCGCAGTTTGGTCCAAGAAATCTTCCATCTGGGCGATGCGTTTGACGTGTCGCTGTACGACACGTCGTTCCGAAACGACATCAAGCAAATTGTCGTCCGCACGTTGTTGACGTATCTGGAACTCGACGGATATCTCGAAGAAGGGACGCCATTTTACGCGGAGTACCAGTTCAAGCCGCTGGTTCCATCGAAAGACATCCTGGCGAACTTTGAAGGCGAGCGACAGGACTTTCTTAAGAAGTTATTCAGTCAAGCGAAGAAAGCCAAAATCTGGTTCTCGCTCGACATCGCTCAAGCGGCGACTGCACTCAATCAGCCGCGTGACCGCATTGTCCGAGCACTCGATTACTGCGCCGAAAAGCAGTGGCTGGAGCTGAAAGTCGAAGGGGTCCGCAATCGTTATCGCCGCTTGAAAACACCGGCTGACCTGAATACCCTGGCCACCGATCTGCATGACCGCGCGTTGCTCCGCGAAGCCCGTGAGATTGCTCGGCTTCAGCAAGTTCTTGACCTCGTGGAATACGACGGTTGCCAAGTCTCCAGCCTCAGCGCCCACTTCGGCGAGCCGCTTCCGGCCCCGTGCGGCCACTGTTCCTGGTGTCTCGAACGCCGCTCGACACCGCTTCCACCGCGACGGTCACCGGCTATCGACGAACACCGCTGGCAACAAGCCCTTGCCTTTCGAGCGACCCAGCGTGATCTCCTCACCGATGCGCGCGCTTTCGCCCGTTTCCTCTGTGGCCTCTCGTCCCCAAAACTGGGCCGAGCTCGCCTTGGTTCACACAATCTCTTCGGCGTGTTCGAGCAAATCCCGTTCGGCGAAGTGCTGCGGCGAGCGGAGGCAGGGACGTGACCGGAAACGCTGTTTGGATGAAGTCGCGTTGACACGTTTGGGGCAACTCTGCTATCGGGTGTCTGCTGGAACTGGGTTTTCCGAACAAGGGTTACCTGTGATCGCGTTCGACACCAAACCGTACCGCCTTCTGATCGCGGATGATGACGCACAATTCCGAGCAGTGCTGCGTTCATTGCTGGAGCCGTTCTTCACGTTGTTGGAAGCGGCCTCCGGCGAGGAGGCCATTGAAATCGTCGAAGATGACCGGGTCGATCTCCTGTTGCTCGACATGCACATGGAGCGTCTCACGGGAATCGAGACGATTCAGATCGTAAAGTCCATCGACGCGATGACGCCCTGTATTCTGATCACGGCCGACGCCACCGAAGAATTGGTGCGCGAAGCCACCGAGGCGGAAGCGTATTCAGTTCTGAAGAAGCCGGTCCGCAAAGCCGAGCTGCTACATACCGTCGACTCTGCGATGGTCACGATCTACCGAGCGTCGCTATTCGGCAGTGCTGGCCCACACGCAATTTAGTCTTCACGCGGGGAACAATGAGGTTTTTCCGATCAGCCGGAACGCCCTAGTGCCACATCTCGGAAGTAGGGTTTCATGAAAACGGAAAATTGTATATTTCCCGCCGGTCCTCGATTTTGAGGCGGGAGGTCAA
>JAYVSP010000599.1:0-7907 GCA_043775215.1 Planctomyces sp.
TTAACCCCAACGCCATCGGCGTGGGCGCGGTGGATACGACTCGCGCACGCCGATGGCGTTGCGGTTAAACATCTCTCAATCTCGGCCGCGTGAAGAATAACTCTCATCGGAAAGCCGATCTGCGTGCGATTCTCAGGACCGTACTGCGACTCAAATAACCCTCGTCTTGCCGCTCTGAACGCTCTTGGCTTAGATTCCCGCCCTTCCCGGCCTGGGCGGGAGTTGCGCCCAGATCACATCGCACCGAAATTGAGACTTTTATGCCGGCCGACACGGACGACCGACACACTGTGCTGTTCAGCGACTTTCTGCAATCGTTGACGCGCCTGATGACGGCTCGGCCGCTGTTGTCGTTGCTGGCGATGCTCGGTTTGTGCGTGGGTTGCGGGGTCTACACCGCGCGGAATTTGCAGTTCAAGAACGACCGCGCGGACCTGATTGATCCCGAAGCCGATTTTCAGAAGCGGTGGTTGAACTACACCAAGAGCTTCGGTGAGGCGTCAGACATCGTGGTGGTGGTCGAGGCGAAGTCCCGCGACGCGATCGAGCCCGTGCTCGACGAACTGGGGGCAAGGCTGAAGAGCGATTCGCAGCACTTTCGCAACGTGCTGTACAAGGTCGACCACGATCATCTGCGGCGAAAGGGCCTGCAGTTCCTCACGCCAGCTCAGTTGGAGATGTGCTTGGCCCAGCTTCGAGAGATGCGGCCGGTGATTCAGGGGGACTGGGATCGCGTCAACTTGGAAGTCGTCGTGACGCAGTTGATGCAGCGGCTGACGCTGTTGCAAATGGCGGCGGCCGCAACTGGGAGTGTCAATTCCGCGTCGCCCGAATCGACCTCAGAGCCGATCACGCAGATGATCGGCCGGCATGTGACGGCGCTGGCGGTCAGCATGGCCGACGCACTGAAGAATCCCGACAGCACTCGCATTCCTTGGGCACAGTTCGACAACGGTTTGGCGGACAAAGCGAATAAGTCGACGTACTTCTTGAACGACTCGGGGACGCAAGGATTTCTGCAAGTCGTTCCGGTGGAAGACAAGGTCAACATCCATAGCGCGTCGTTGGCGATCACTCGGTTGCGAGAGATCATCGCCGAGGTGAAGCCGGATCATCCTCAAGTGCGAATCGGACTCACGGGCATTCCCGTGCTCGAACACGATGAGATGACGCGCTCGCAAACGGACATGACGGTCTCGACGATCGTGTCCTGCATTGGCGTGCTGCTGCTGTTGCTGGCGGGCTTTCACGGATTTCGGCATCCGCTGCTGGCCATGATCATGCTGGCGGCCGGATTGCTCTGGTCCTGTGCGTTCGCGACTGCGTTTGTCGGGCATCTCACGATTCTGTCGGCCTCGTTCGCGGCCATCCTGATGGGATTGGGAATCGACTTCGCGATTGTCTATCTCTCGCGCTATCTCGAACTGCGTCGCGCGGGACAGGGGCTCGATGCTGCGATCGAAAACACGTCGGCCTCGATCGGCGCGAGCATCCTGACGGCGGCCATCACGACGGCGCTCGCGTTTTATTGTGCGACGTTCACCAAGTTTCTCGGTGTTGCGGAATTGGGACTCATCGCTGGCGGCGGCGTCATGCTCTGCGCGATCGCGTCGTTCTTGGTTCTGCCGCCGCTGATTCGATTGGCCGATAAAAACGTGGCGGCCACGAAATTGCCGACGCCCATTCAAGGAAACCTGCTGCGGTTAGCGACGCTGCGTTTTCCGTGGGTCGTCACGATCGTGGGTCTGACGTTGCTGGGCTTCGTCGGTTCGCGCGCGATTCAATGGAACGAGGGCCGGCCGACATTCGCGATCAAGTACGACTACAACTTGCTCAACCTGCAAGCGGCCGGAGTGGAGTCGGTCGAGATTCAACATCGCATGTTTGAGAAGTCGAATGGCTCGCTGCTGTTCGCGGTCTCCTTGGCGGATTCCCCGGAGAAGGCTCGCGCGCTGAAGGCCGAGTTCGAGAAATTGCCGACCGTGCGCAAGGTCGAAGAACTCGCCTCGCACTTGCAGGCCACTCCGCCGGAGGAAACGAAGCTACTCATCCAAGCGGTTTATGCCGAAGTCTCGCGGCTCGCGCCGCTGAAGTACGAACCGCGGATGATCAATCCCAGTGCCCTCGGCAAGCTGATTGAACGACTCTATCAGACGGTCACGAAGAGCGATGACGCATGGGCGAAAGAAGCTTCGTCCGCGCTGGACGATTTCCTCGAACGCTTCGGCGCGATGCCAATGGATCATCAGATTCGCTTCTTGAACGAGTTTCAAAAGCGCATGAACTTTTCGCTTCACGCGCAGTTGCAAACGCTGGCCGAATCCTGCGACTCCGAGCCGATCACCGAAAGCGACTTTCCGGAAGAATTGGTCTCGCGCTTCGTCAGCCCGCAAAAACAGTGGCTCTTGCAGATTTTTCCCAAGGAGCAAATCTGGGACATCGAGCCGCTGAAGGAGTTTGTGGAAGACGTTCGCTCGCTCGATCCGGAGGTGACCGGCATCGCGTTGCAAAACTATGAAGCCTCGCTGCAAATCATGCACAGTTATCAGGACGCCGCCGGGTATGCCTTCATCGCGATTTGCGTCACGCTGCTGATCGATTTGTTGGGACGCCGCCAAGCGATGCGCGTGCTGATTCCGCCCGCCGTGATCATCGCGGTGATGTGGGGCGTGATCCGCTGGAACCAGAGCGAGATCAATTGGGAGTTGCTCGGCGGCTTGTATTTGGCGATGGCCGTGACGATCGCGCTGCTGCTGGATGCGGAAGCGGTCTTCTATTGCGTGCTGGCTCTGCTTCCGCCCGTTGGTGGCGCGGCGATCATGTTCGGAGTGATGCGGCAAATGCACGTCGATCTCAATCCGGCGAACCTCATCGTGCTGCCGCTGTTGCTGGGGATTGGTGTGGATGGCGGCGTCCATGTGATTCACGATTTCCGCCTGCAAGCCAAACGCCGCTACCGAATATCGCCGAGCATCATCAACTCGCTGGTGCTGACCTCGACAACCACGATGGTTGGCTTCGGCAGCATGTTGCTCGCGGCGCATCGCGGGCTGTACACGTTCGGTCTCGTGCTGACGATCGGCGTCGGCAGTTGCGTCTTTGTGTCGCTGGTCCCGCTGCCAGCGATCCTGACGCTGCTCGATCGACGTCGCCGAAAGAAAGTCGCCGGTCGCCGAGTCACCATGTTCAGCCACGAGTTCGGTGCGTTGCCGGTATCGAATACAGTTTTGCCGAATGCGGTTTTGCCCCAACGGGGCTGAACGCAGAAGACACCGACACAGTCCAAACGGGGTCAGTGCGCCAATTCTGTCAGTGGCCACCGCGGGCGATGCGCGAACGGGAGTTGAGATACTCGCCCAGTGCCCGATCGTACGGCTCGGTCGTCAACAGCTTGAAGTAGTCGCAGCCGAGTGCTCCGCAGCCGGACGACAGCTCTTTGCAGAACCGGCGATAGTTTTCCAGGTAATGCTTTCGCAGGCGGTGCGGATCGACGAGCACTCGATGTGTCAGCCGCTCCAAGTTGCGGAACTTCGTGGGCCGAGCAAACGGGAACTCCTCTTCTTCGGGAGCCACGACGTGCAGCAAGACAACTTCATGCCGTGAGTGCCGCAGTTGTTTGATTGCCGCCAGCAGCCTTTCGACGTTGTCGAACAAATCGCTGATGACAAACACGAGGCTGCGGCGTTTGAGCGTCGGCACGATCCCGGCGAGCACGTCCGCCAAACTGGTTTCTCCGCCCGGCTGCCGCGCTTCGAGCATTGAGGCCATCCGCTCGAAGCTGTGAGCAGCCGTCGCCGGCTCGGTGCGGTCGCGGAGTTCCGTGTCAAAGGTCATCAGTCCGACCGCGTCTCGTTGCGACAGCAGCAAGTATCCGAGTGCCGCCGCGACCTGCCGAGCATAAGCCCACTTGCTCAGCGTCTTGCCGGCATACGCCATGCTGCCAGAGGCATCGACCAGTAGATACGCCCGCAGGTTCGTCTCGTCCTCAAACTCTTTGATGTAGTACTTGCCGGTCTTGCCGAACGCGCGCCAGTCGATGTGCCGAATCTCATCGCCGGGGTAGTACTGCCGATGCTCGACGAACTCGATGCTCGCTCCTTTGAACGGACTCTTGTGCTGCCCGATCAAGTAGCCCTCGACAACCAATTTTGCGACAACCGCTAATTGCCCAAATTTGGCCAAGGCTGTCGGATCCGACAGCGGCAGATCGTCGCTCGCGTTCTTGCCGAAGGTGGATTGCATGTTTGTCTCACCACAGTCGCTTCACGGGATATGCATCGAAGGCGGCGTCACTGCTTACGACGAAAATGTTTTCGACCATCGCCTGTGCGATGATCAGCCGATCGAACGGATCGCGATGGTGCAACGGCAACATTGTCAGGACTGCGGTGTGCTGGGGTTCGACCGGTAGGATGTCGAATCCATTGCCGGTGATCGCCTTTTCCATGAAGACTTCGTACCGGCTCGGCAACGCATACTTGCCGAGCCGGATCTTGATCGCGATTTCCCAATAGCTCGCCGGACTGACCCACTTGTCGTGAGAGGAATCGTCGATCAGTGCTCGCGCTGTGGCGCTGAGCCGTGAATCGCCGAGGTTGAACCAGAGGAAAGCCTGCGTGTCGAGAAACAGCTTCATCACATGTACTCTGCAAAATCTTTGAGGTGTTCGTCATCCTCAGAAATGATGGTCAACATGCCTTTGCAGGCACCGAACTGAGGTTGTGGCTTCGTCTTGACAGTCGAACGCAATTCCGCCACTGGGCGATTGTCTTGCAAAATCACCACCTGATCGCCGGCAGTGAGTTGAGCAATTAATTCAGGCAGGTTCGCTTGAGCCTCTTCCACAGTAATGGTCGTGGACATTGTGCATCTCCTTTGAATCAGGCTTCGCCTTTGTCCTCAATCGCCCGCAGTGTCTTCGCTCACTGTAACTGCCACGGGGGCCGGCATGTCAGCCGTGACCGGTTCCTGCCACTTGTCGAGAAATGCGAAGAACACAGCCCCGAAGATGCAACCGAACGCCGCGATGTAATTCCACTTCAACCGCTCTTGCAGGAACCACACCGAGAAGCCACAGAACACGACCAGCGTGATCGCCTCCTGCATGATTTTGAGCTGCGCGACCGGCATCTCGCGATGTCCGATCCGGTTCGCCGGCACTTGCAAGCAGTACTCGAACAGCGCGATCAGCCAGCTCACCCCGATCGCGATCCACAACGGTCCGTGCTTGATCTGCGGCCATTTGAGATGTCCGTACCACGCGAACGTCATGAAGACGTTCGACAGCGTCAACAACAGCGTCGTCCAGAAGAGTGTCATTCGAAACTACCTTTGGCAGCGGAGACCGTCACCTGAATTGTTTAACCGCAACGCCATCGGCGTGGGCGCGACGTGAAATAACGACGCTCGCGCGCACGCCGATGGCGTTGCGGTTAAACAGTGTACCAGTCAATCAACTTCGGAATCTCCCCCAATTGAGCCAGCGTTCTGACTCGGCGGCGGAAGCCGAACGAGCCGAACAGCGGCGAATAACCGTGGTGGTGATCCGAGATCGTCAACGCCTGCTCGACGTCCGCAGGCGTGAGCTGCTTTCGATTCTGACTGGCCGCCAGCCAGCGGGCGATCCACATCGTGGCCGGGAGAATCAATGCGAGGCTTTGAAAACCTTCGACCAGCGGGACGTCGTAATACGCGGCACCGCAGAAGTGCAGTGCTTGCACTTTCACGCGGAAGTAGCGAGTCCACAGTTCGTCGCTCTCGGCCGGAAAACCGAACGGTTGTTCGAGGGACTCAAACGGCACCTCGCGAAAGACCGGTTGCAGTGCCGGCACGTTGCCAGTCCCGCGTGCGAATCGTGTCGCCGCTCGAAACAACTTCCAGCGGCCTCGCCAACCCGCCGACAGATCGGCCGCCGTGTCCTTGCGAGCGTACTGAGCGGCCAACAGCCGGAATTGCACACTTGCGACGGAATTTGGCTCGATGATTTTTGTAGCCGAAGTCGTGAGACTTCGGTCGCCGCTCGCGAGACTTTGATCCGAACTCTCACGAGTTCGGCTACCAGAATCGGGCAGTTCATCGCATGCCGCTTGACGAATGAGGTCGAGAAACTCCGTCAGCCGCACGCTGCTCAGTTTGTTGAACCGGGATTGCTCGACGAGATTCAGCCAGAACAATGTGCGTCGTAGCTTCAGAGCGATCGGCACATCCGCTGGAGCCAGTGTGGCGTTGATTGCCTCGACAAACCGCAGAAAGTCCGGCCACTCGACCCGTTCGCGCGCGGAAATGGCGGGTGGCGGCATCTTTTCAAAACCGTCCGGCACAACGGCTCTTGCGAGCTGTTTGATCTCGTCGGCGTTTTGACTCATCAACCGGCCACGATTCGCAACCACGGACGGACAACTGAATCGCAGGCTGACCGTCACATGCTTGCCGGCCGGATGAAACGCATACGGATAGAGACGGCAGGCCAGCGGCTTCGCCGGCTCACCGAACTTCGCGTGGATGCGACACAAGCCGCGCTCATCCAAAAACACGCAGGCCCCGTCCGCTTGATGAGCCAACTGATACCGCTTGGCCCACGGCGGGCCGGCATGCCACTCGAACAGCGCCTGGCCGGTCAGCGTGCTGTCCGCCTCGGTCCAGCCTTGTGCCAAGATGCGTTGCCGTTCTTCTTCCGTGATCTCAATCGCATGCTGCCGACAACAGCCGCCGCAGTTGTGACAGCTCCAGTTCTGAATCGTCGGCAGCGTGAGCGAGATGGCCATGAGACGGCACGATTACGTCAAGGTTTCTGGCCCGCATCACTGAGCCGCGATTGGCGTGCTGATCTTCGCCACATTACGGTAGGAGACGACGTCCATTCGGTCGGAACTATAGACGATGAAGCAGGGGCTGGTCCGTTGCGTCGCGATCTCGAACGGCTCATTCACGGAGATCATCGACCCATCATTGAGGTAAATCTTCAGAGGCTGAAATGGACTTTGATTCATGAGTTTGATCAGTTCGGTGGCATTCATGGTCGGTCTCGGCATCAATGGGAATGAGTGGCAGATGCTGGCGGGAGCTGCCCGCGACGCGCGCGGTGGCGTTGAGCATTCTTGGCGAAGCGGTGAGGAAACTCAATTGGCTTTCGTCGCGGCGACCATCGCGGACGCGAAGTCGCCGACTTCGCGCAGGACATCGGCGGTTGAGGTGGAGCCGTTCGCGAGTTGTTCCAATTGCCGCACGATCGCGGAGCCGACGATCACGCCGTCGGCTAAGCCGCGGAGCGTGCTGACTTGTTCGGGTTTGCTCACGCCGAAGCCGACTGCTAACGGAAGATCGGTTTTACCGCGAAGACGTTTGAGTTGGCCGGACAACTCCGTCGGAAGCTGGTCGCGCGCACCGGTCGTGCCGGCGATCGAAATGCAGTACACGAAGCCGCTCGCCGTGCGAACGATGCGGTCCTCTCGCTCGGGCGTGGTCGTCGGAGCCACAAGCTGGATCGCATCTAAACCGTTGTCGCGAATCAGTCGGGCAACGTCTTCGGCTTCATCGGCGGGAAGGTCGGGGATGATCAGCCCCGCGAACCCGGACTGTTTCGCGCGTTGCACGAAGGTCGTCACGCCCATGCGGAAGATGATCGCGTAAGAAACCATCGCGACCAGCGGCGGGAGTTTGCCGCCCTCCGGGCCAGTCGTCAGTTTTTCGATGCCGGCGAAAATATCGCTGACGTGCAAGCCGCGCGACAACGCGCGAGTGTAACTGGCTTGAATCACCGGGCCGTCGGCGATTGGGTCGCTGTACGGAAAACCGACTTCGATCAGATCGACACCTCGGCTGGCCAGTTCGCGGATCAAGGCCATTGAGGTTGCAACGTCGGGATCGCCCACTGTGATAAACGGCATGAAGGCCATGTGGCCTTGAGC
>JAYVSP010000600.1:0-6193 GCA_043775215.1 Planctomyces sp.
TAACTGTCGTAGCCGAAGTCGCCAGACTTCGGATCTGAACTCTGGCGAGTTCAGCTACATCGGACAGTTATTTCTGCGCCGGTTCTAGCGCGTTCCGGCTGATCAGTCACGGCCTCATTTTGTGCCGCGTGAAGAATAAACACGTCTTAATATCGGCCGGCAGAACACATCAAGGCCGTCAGATGCTAACAAACCTCAACGGGCCAGAACAATTCGCTTGTCAAAATAGTCGAGGAACGGCTTTTGACTTGTCGCGAACAGACTTTTTTGGGGGCCGAGCGATAGACCGAAACTGTGTGCGTTCCACCGGGCTAATGTCCTCGGAATCGAACAAAGCGAACTCCATCGCGATCGTGTTCGATGGCACGCGTGTGCTGGGCTTGGGAGACGTTGCCGAAGTCGATCGACGTGGCGATCTCGCCGTCGTCGAGCTCCTCGAATTCATAACCGTCGCCGGGAATCGGAGTGCCGATCGTGACCGGAATCGAACCGAGCACGACGTTTGTGCCTTCTCGCACGAACTGCAAATCAAAGCGGCGCGGCATGCCGTTACTGACGAATTCGATGTCGAACGTCGCCGTCGATTGATTGATCGCTCCGGTCAACTTGGCGAGCGCTTCCAAGTCTTTACGCGGATCGAGCGTCGCTTCGGGATTCGTCCCCACAACCCGTGATTTAAGTCTTGAAGACGCACTAGGGCCAATCCCTATCCATCATACGCAAAGCAGGAACACCTCTCATGAAGATCGCACGCATCTTTGCTCACCGAGTTGAGCTGCCGTTTGTTGAAGGCTCGTACAAGTGGTCAGGCGGGAAGTCGGTGTCGGTGTTCGACAGTACGATCGTCGGTGTCGAGACCGACTGCGGACTCATCGGTTATGGCGAGGTCTGTCCGCTGGGGCCGTTTTACTTGCCGGCGTATGCCGAAGGGGTCCGAGCCGGACTCCGCGAGTTGGGTCCGCATCTACTCGGCTTTGATCCGCGCGAACTCACGAAGTTGAATCATCGGATGGATGCCGCACTCAAGGGGCATCCGTATGTGAAAACGGGAATCGATATCGCCTGCTGGGACATACTCGGCAAGGCGACGCAACTGCCGGTCTGCACGTTGTTGGGAGGCCGCTTCGGCGAGAGCGTGCGGTTGTACCGCGCGATCTCGCAGCAGGCTCCCGATGAGATGGCGAAGAATGTTCAAGGCTACCGTGAGCAGGGCTACACGCGGTTCCAACTGAAAGTGGGCGGCGATCCGGATACCGACATCGAACGGATTTGCGCCGTGCGAGCGATGCTGCAACCGACGGATCGGCTCGTCGCCGATGCCAACACCGGCTGGACGCAGCACGAGGCGATACGCGTGGTCCGAGCCGTCCGCGACGTTGATGTCTACATCGAACAGCCGTGCCTGACTTACGAGGAGTGCCTCGCGGTGCGGCGCAACACGAGCCATCCGTTCGTGCTTGACGAGAACATCGACTCGCTCGACATGCTGCTGCGCGGCAAAGCGGATCTGGCGATGGACATCGTCAATCTGAAGATCAGCAAACTCGGAGGGCTGACGAAGACGAAGCAGGCCCGCGATCTGTGCGTCTCGATGGGCATCGCGATGACGCTCGAAGACAGTTGGGGAGGCGACATCACGACGGCGGCGATCGCGCATCTCGCGCACAGCACGCCCGAGGAATTCCGTTTCACGAGCACTGATTTCAACAGCTATGTCACCGTCAGCACGGCGGCTGGCGCACCTCAACGCGAGAATGGCTTTATGTCCGCGAGCACTTCGCCGGGGCTGGGCATCGAGCCGAAAATGGACGTGCTCGGCAAACGAGTCGTGGAGGTCGCATGATCGCTGTAGCCACGCTCGCCAGAGCGTGGGCGATTCGCGGAAACCCCACGTTCTGGCGAACGTGGCTACGCCAATTATCAGCGAAAGAAACAACAATGATTCGACTCTCCGCGTTCATGACTTTCTGTTTCATAACAGCCAACGTGCTTGTCGCTGCCGACGATCGAGCAGGTCATCCACAAATTCTGGCCGAGGCCGAGACTCGGTTGAAGGCGATCTATGACAGGCGGGAGTTCGCACCGGCCACGTTTTCAGGAAAGTGGCTGCGAGACAGTTCCGGCTATCTGGTCCTCGAAAAACCCAAGGTTGGTTCCGAACCAGAACTCGTGCAGTACGACGCGGCGAGTGGGACGCGTTCCCTGGTGATCGGCAGCGACCGGCTGGTCGTCCCAGGCAAGTCCGACCGGCTGGTCATTCAGGAATTCGTTCAATCTCCCGTCGCCAGCCAGTTCCTGCTGCACGCGCGAGTCAGCACCAGCGGGAAGACCGGTTACTGGCTCTTCGATTTGAAATCGGGCGACCTCAAACCGATCGACGCCGAGATTCACCGGCTGTCTTGGGAGAACACGTTCTCTCCCACAGGGGATCGACTTCTCTTCGGGCGTGGTCCGAACCTTTATGTGTTCGATCTCACCAACAACGGCACGACGCCATTGACGACGATCGAAGGCCACGACGTTTTAGAGAACGATGTCCGAGCGAACTGGAGTCCCGATGGTCAACAGATTGCGTACACTCAACACGATTCATCGAAGGTTCGCCAACGACCTGTCATCCATCCGACGGACCCGACTTATCCGGAAGTTTCGCTCCAACGTTTTGCTCGCGTCGGCACACCAATCCCGGCGCTGCGAGTTGGAGTTGTCGATGCCAATGGTGGAGAGACAAGCTGGGTACACCTGCCCTCCGAACCGGGCACGTTCTATCTCAACGACGTCAGTTGGGCGGGAAACTCGAACGAGCTGCTGGTCGAGCTGCTGAGCCGTTCGCGCGATGCTCGTCAGTTCTTGCTCATCAACACCAAGACCGGAGCGATCACCAAGGCTTACGAGGAATCTGATCCCGCCTGGGTTGATGCGAGCTATGCGGCCAACGCGGGTTTGGAATGGATTCAAGCTGGCAAGGCGTTTGTGCTGCTCAGTGAGCGTGATGGCTGGCGACATGCCTCTGTGATTTCGCGAGACGGCAAGCAACAGACGCTGCTCACGAAACAGCCCAGCGACATCATCGCTCGCGGACCGATTGATGAGCGGGGAGGCTGGTTGTACTTCCTCGCGTCTCCGGAGAACGCCACGCAACGCTACCTCTATCGCGTCAACCTGGATGGAAACAGCGATCCCCAACAAGTGACTCCTGCGGACCAACCGGGCACTCACAGATACGACTTCTCGCCAGATCGCAGGTGGGCGTTCCATACGCGATCAACATTCGACTCGCCGCCGGTGATCGACTTGGTGGAGCTTCCCGAACATCGCTCGGTGCGAGTCCTGGAAGACAATGCCGAGTGCCGCCGTCGAGTCAGCCCGCTGATTTCTCAACCCACCGAGTTCTTGCAGCTCGACATTGGAGACGGCGTTGTGATGGATGCGTGGATGATCAAGCCGCGCGACTTCGACGCGACGAAGAAGTACCCGGTCTTTGTCTTTGTTTACGGCGAGCCGCACGCCCAGACTGTTCTGGATGATTGGGCTGGCGGCCAGAACAACTCCATGTTCCATCGGATGATTGCCGACTTCGGATATCTGGTGGTCTCTATCGATGGCCGCGGGACACCCGCTCCGAAAGGAGCCGCCTGGAGACGAGCGGTCTTCGGAAGTCTCGGCCCGCTATCGACGGAAGAGCAGGCCGCTGGCGTGAAGGAACTGGGCCGCACGCGATCGTTTATCGATTTGTCGCGAGTGGGCATTTGGGGTTGGAGCGGCGGCGGCTCGAACACCTTGAACGCGATGTTCCGCAAGCCCGACGTGTATCACGTCGGCATTGCGGTCGCTCCGAAGCCGCAGCCGGATCTCTACAACGCCTGGTTTCAAGAGATCTTCATGCGCACTCGTGTAGAGAATCCCGAAGGCTATCGCCAAGCCGCGGCCATCAATTTCGCCGAAGGCTTGCGGGGAGATCTGCTGATCGTGCATGGCACCGGAGAAACCAACACGCATCTGCAAATCACCGAAGGTCTCGTTGATCGACTCATCGAGTTGGGCAAACGTTTCGACTACATGACCTACCCCCATCGCGACCATGGCTTGAGGGAAGGAAAAGGGACCGCAGTCCACCTGCGTCTGTTGATGACTCGTTACTTGATCGAGCACCTTCCACCCGGCCCTCGTGAACCACACCGATAACCCTTTGGTAGCCACGTTCGCCAGAACGTGGGAAGTTTCATGGGTCTTCCCACGTTCTGGCGAACGTGGCTACGGTTTTGAAACCGCTTCCAGAGAGGAAACGCGATGAACTCAAACATTTTCCAGGGCTGTATCCCAGCGTTGATGACGCCGTGCCAAGCCGATCGCACGCCGAATTATTCGGCCCTGGTGAAGAAGGGGCGGGCCATGCTGGCGGCTGGCATGAATGGAGTCGTGTACTGCGGCTCAATGGGCGACTGGCCGCTGCTAACGGATGAGCAACGACAGGAGGGTGTTCGGCGGCTGACCGAAGCCGGTGTCCCTGTCATCGTCGGCACGGGTGCTCAGAATCCCGCGCTTGCCGCCATTCACGCGGCTCACGCTCAGCGTGTGGGAGCCAAGGGGTTGATGGTCATTCCTCGCGTTCTGTCACGCGGAACTTCCCCGGCGGCTCAGCGAGCGCACTTCGCTGGCATTCTTGGAGCGGCACCCGATCTGCCCGCCGTGATTTACAACAGTCCCTACTACGGGTTCGAGACCAAGGCGGACCTGTTCTTTGATCTGCGGCGCGAGTTTCCGAATCTCGTCGGCTTCAAGGAATTTGGCGGCGCGGATTCTTTGAGTTATGCCGCCGAGCACATCACTCATGCCGACAGCGACGTCCTGCTGATGGTGGGCGTGGATACTCAAGTGTGTCATGGCTTCATTCACTGCGGCGCGGTGGGTGCAATCACCGGAATCGGTAACTGCCTTCCCCGTGAAGTGCTGCACCTGATCGCGCTTTGCAAACGGGCTGCGGAGGGTGACGTCGAAGCCAGGCGATTGGCGCGAGAACTGGAAGATGCCCTCACCGAGTTGTCGCGTTTCGACGAAGGGCCTGACCTGGTGCTGTACTACAAATATCTGCTCGTGCTGCTCGGCGACGCTGACTATGAATTACACTTCAACGAATCCGATCGACTCTCACCCAGTCAAGAACACTTTGCCGAATCGCAACTGAAGCTCTTTCAGCAGTGGTGGCGTCACTGGTCACACGCTGAGTCGGCGATCCGCGTCAAAATGAAAAACCATCAAAGTGTGGACTTTCAAGTAGAATCATTGACAGTTGACAGAAAAAAGGACCAGAAACAATGAACACTATGGCTTTCGTCAATCACTTGAGGTGATGGAGACTGAATGACGCGTCGTATCAAGGTCTTCTTTTGACTGCCCTCTTTTTTTCTGTCAGTCACTCCGCTTCTGGCCGCGGAACCGCCCCAGCCGAACATCGTCTTTATCATGGCTGATGAATGGAAGGAGCGGCTCCTCACCGCAATGTGAACTATTGTTCTGGACGTAACGGATGACCGAGACAAACCCCGCCATCACCGAACGAACTGCCGCACCCACGCCGCTTACGAACGAGCTAACGACATCGGCGTTTGCGCCCTTGCTCCACCGCTTGTTTCGCGGGTTGTTTATTGCTTCGGTTGCGTCGAATGTCGGTGCGTGGATGCAAAACGTAGGAGCCGCTTGGCTCATGACGGACCTCTCGGTTTCTCCTCATCTTCGTCGCGCTTGTGCAAACTGCGACGAACCTTCCTGTCTTCGTCCTGGCCATTCCGGCCGGTGCGCTGGCTGACATTCTGGATCGCCGCCGGCTTCTGATCGCGTCTCAAGCCTGGATGCTGGAGTACACGTTGCTCGCGGCGCGAATGCGATTCTTCGCGGTGGCAAAGTGTGACGGTTAGTCCGAGAGACGGGATTGCTCCGAGTGTCACAGTGATCGGTGCGATAGCTGTTGTGCCAATTGGACCTGAGTTGCTCACGCTGCCGGGAATGCTGTGTCGGACCACTTTTGTCGCTGGTGACAGTGATCCGGGCCGATAGCAGGGCTGAGGAACCGTCACGGTGCGACGTACCGCTCAATACGGCTCATTCGATGGGGAGGTAAAATCATGCGCAGGATGTCTTGGCTGAAGAACTGGCAGCGGCGGAAAAATGCGTTCGCCACATCCCGGTCCCTGTC
>JAYVSP010000601.1:0-21456 GCA_043775215.1 Planctomyces sp.
TTAACCCCAACGCCATCGGCGTGGGCGCGGTGGATACGACTCGCGCACGCCGATGGCGTTGCGGTTAAACATCTCTCAATCTCGGCCGCACGAAGAATAGTTCGTTGTCACCGCGAGTGCCGCTCGCGGCCAATACATCATCAGCACAACACCGATCAGCGCGATGCTTGCGCCGATCACATCCGCCGCATCAGGTCGGTTGCCATCGAAGGTCCAGCCCCAAAGCAGGGAAAGCACAATGAAAAAGCCGCCGTAGGCTGCGTACACGCGGCCGAAATGGCTGGTTTGAAAAGTGGGGATGACGCCGTAAACGATCAACACGACCGCTCCCGCCAATCCCCACCACGAAGGCTTGCCGTCGCGCAACCACTTCCACACGAGCCAGCCGCCGCCGATCTCGCAAAGGCCCGCGAGCACGAAGAGTACGAGCGAGCGGGTGAAGTGACTCGAAGTGGGCATGTGGTTTCTTTCTTCTGGTAATTGGCCCGTTATGAAGCCGTAGTTGACGGAACTGATTGAGATGCCGACGCGAGGTCTTCTGCGTGTCTCCCCCGGTCCAATGGATGCCGCTCGAACGCCGAACTGAAGACCATGTAGAGGACTCGCAGCACGAGCAGAGACATGATCATCGCTCCGATCACGCCGCCGATGACGACCGTGGCCAGCGGACGTTGGACTTCGGCACCCATGCCGGTGCTGAAAGCCATCGGCAAGAAACCAAACGCGGCGACGAGCGTCGTCATCAAGACGGGACGCAGCCGTGTGATCGCCGCTTGAGTCACCGCGTCGTCGAGCGACAAACCCTTTTCTCGCAGTTGTCGCACATAACTGACGAGGATCATGTCGTCGAGCACAGCAACACCGGACATCGCAATGAAACCGATGCCCGCTGAAATTGAGAACGGCATGTCGCGCAGCCACAGTGCGATGATTCCTCCTACCCACGCGAACGGGACTCCGGTGAAGACGCGCGCCGCGTCCACGAAGTTGTGATACGTGAAATACAGCAGCGTGAAGATCAGCACCAGCGCAATCGGGACAACGATCATCAGGCGGCGTTCGGCACGGATCAGGTTCTCGAACTGCCCACCGTATTCAATGCGATAACGCCCGGCTGGCAATTTGACTTGCTCGTTGACTTGCTTCTGTACGTCGGCCACAAAGCTGCCGAGGTCTCGGCCGCGCACATTGCAGGTGACGTTGAGGCAGCGCTGGCCCCACTCGCGACGAATGGTCGAAGGACTTTCGACGATTTCGATGTCGGCGAGTCGCGACAACGGCAGTCGCTCGCCGCCCGCTGTGCGAAGTTGCATCGCGCCGATCGCTTCCGGACTGCCGCGATGTTGTTCGGGCAAGCGGATCACCAGCGGGAAACGCAACTGGCCTTGGACGATTTCAGAGAGATGCAGGCTGCCAATAGATTCGATCAACTCCAACACTTCCTGAGCCTGCACGCCGTAGCGGGCGAGTTCGTCTTGCTTGAGTTTGATCCGCAGCACTGGTTGAGCGGCCATCGCCGAGGCATACACGTCTGCGTTGCCGGGGATCTGCCGCAGGATCGCGCCGATCTGCTCACCTTTTTCTTGCAGGACCGAAAACTCGTCGCCGAAGATTTTCACCGCCAGTTGCGACCGCGAACCTGAAATCATTTCGTTGATGCGGTGCTCGATCGGCTGCAAGACTTCGTGCTGGATGCCTTGGATGTGCTTGACCTTCTCTTCAATCAGCGTCGTGAGTTCATCCTGATTCTTGGCCTTCTTCCATTCGGAGCGGGGCTTGAGGTTCATAAACAGGTCGGTCAGTTCGGTCCCCATCGGATCGGTCGCAACCTCAGCCGTACCGATGCGGCTCCAGACGTGTCGAATCTCATCCGGGAAGTTTTCGAGCAGCATCTTTTCGATGGCCGTGTTGCCACGCACGGACTCGGCCATGTCTGTCCCCGGCAAGCGGACGATACCCAGCAGCATCGAACCCTCTGACAGCCTCGGCACGAACTCGCTGCCGAGATTCGGAGCGATCATGCCGTAAGTCACCGCTAAAACCGCGATGGCAAACGCGATCACCGCCGTCTTGTGGTGCATCGAAAATTGCAGCACCGGGTAGTGAATCTTGTGGGCGATCCGCATCAGCAACGGCTCGCGCTCTTCGATTTGTTTCGGCAACAGCAAACTGGCGAGCACCGGCATCAGTGTCAGCGACAGGACCATCGAACCGATCAACGCGAAGATCACCGTCAGTGCCATCGGCCGGAAGAGTTTGCCTTCGATGCCCTCCAGCGTCAGGATCGGCATGTAGACAATCATGATGATGAGTTCGCCGAACATCGTCGGTTTGCGGACTTCGACCGCCGCGTCGCGGATCACGTCGATTAACGGTCGACGTTTGTTGTCGCCGTGAGCGATGTGCCGAATGCAGTTCTCGACCATCACCACCGAACTATCGACCACCATGCCGAAGTCGATCGCGCCGAGGCTCAGCAAGCTGGCCGCGATGCCGTACTGCAACATGCCGCAGAACGCGAACAGCATCGAGAGCGGAATCGCCAGCGCGACGATCGCCGCCGCTCGCAGGTTGCCCAAGAACGCGAACAATACCGCGATCACGAACAGTCCGCCCTCGAACAGATTCTTGCGAACGGTGTCGATCACGAAGTCGACCAACTCCGTGCGGTCATAAACGGTCGTGACCTCGACGTTGCCGGGCAGCGTCTTCTTGATGTCGTCCAATTTGTGCTTCATCGACCAAGTGACTTCGTGGCTGTTCTCGCCCTTCAGCATGAAGCCTAAGCCGAGCACCACTTCGCCTTTGCCGTCGGCCGAAACCGCCCCACGACGAATCTCGTGCCCGATGGTCACGTCGGCCACGTCGCCGATGCGTAGCGGCACTCCGTCGAGGGCCTTGATGACGATCCCTTTGATCTCGTCGATGTTCACCGTTCGAGCGACGCCGTGAACCAGCAGCATCCCGCTGGCTTGGCTCATCGAACCGCCGCCGACATTGCGGTTGTTGTTCCGCACCGCCTCCGTGACTTCGTCGAACGTCAGCCCGAATTTGATCAGCCGTTCGGGATCGAGCCGAATCTGAAACTGCTTCTCGAAGCCGCCCCAGGTGTTGACCTCGGCGGTCCCCGGCACGGTGCGCATCGCCGGACGAATCACCCAATCGTGAATCGTCCGCATTTCGGTGATGTCGTCTCCTTGACCAGTCACGATGTAGTGAAAGACTTCGCCCAACCCGGTCGAAACCGGCCCTAACTTCGGCCGCTCAATTCCGGCCGAAAGGTTGACCGTGCCGAGTCGCTCGTTGATCAACTGCCGGGCGAAATAGATGTTGGTTCCCTCGTGAAAAATGACGACGACTTGCGACATCCCGAACTTGGAGATCGACCGCAAGTGTTGCAGTTTCGGCAGCCCGCTGATGGCTTGCTCGATGGGAAAGGTGACCTGGGTTTCAACCTCTTCGGGACCGAGTGACGGGACAACCGTGTTGATCTGCACTTGCACCGGCGTCGTGTCGGGAAAGGCGTCGATGTCCATGTGCTGGACCGCAATGCCCCCGCCGATGACGATGGCCAGCGTCGTGAAGATCACGATCGCTCGGTGATGCAGGCTGAAGTCGATGATTTTCGTGAGCATGGCGTTTCTTTAGATTGCGGTGGCTCGACACCGCTTTGAATTTGTGGCGGAGCCACTTTCCTTGTTCCGTGAGACAAACAGCAAATAGAAAGCGGTTCCGCCGCGATCCAAAGCGGTGTCGAGCCACCGCACTCCAAATTTCAGTGCTCATGCCCGTGGCCTTTGCTTTCGCCCTTCTTCTCGCCGCCACCGTGGTTGCCGCAGCAACCCTCACCGAAACCGGCCTTCAGTAATTCAGCGCGGAACGACGCGCTTCCTTTCGTTGCGACGACCTCACCTGGCAGCGCTCCCGCGAGTAGTTCGACATGCGTGTCGGTCCTCGCGCCGACTCGCGCTTGGCGCGCGTGGAACACTTTGGGTGAGCCGTCTTTGAAAAAGTTCTTGTCGCGGACGAAGACGATCTGGCAATCGCCGTCGGATTGCAGCGCGTCGAGCGGCACCGTCACCGCCTTCGGTTCCTCGCGCAGCACAATCAAGCCAGCACCAAAGCTGTTGGCCTTCAGCACGCGGTCTGGATTGCCGAGCACCGCTCGGACTTTGATCGTGCGCGTCTGCTCATCGACGGCCGGACTGATGAATGACAGGCGGCCTTCGACTTCGCGCTTGCTGCCATCGGCTTTGAATTTCACTTTCTGGCCGAGCGACAGCCGTTCCGAGTCCTCTTGTTTGACGTGCAGTGTCAGCCACACGCGGCTGAGATTGGCCAGCGTCAACAAGGCTTTCTCTGGCTGCACGACTTCACCGGCGACGACATCCATCTCGACGATCACGCCGTCTTGCGGAGCGACGATCGGAATTAAGTTCATCGTCATCGAACCTTTGGCGGAGAGCTTTTCGCAAAGGTCTCCGGGCAGACCGAGGCATTGCAGCGTGTGTGTCAGGTGTTCGGCGTCGAGCTTCGTCAGTCCGACGGGAACGTCGAAGCCCAAATTGACCAACGCCTGCGTCGTCATCGTCACGCCGATCTGAGCCTCCTCGTAGGCCGCTTCCGCCTCGCGCAGTTGCCGCTCGGGGATCACTCCGGCCGAACTGCGCAGTGATTCGACCGTGCGTTTTTTGAGTTGCAGTTGCACAGCCGCGCGGCCAAGGTCCGACTTCTCTTTGCCGACCTCGGCAGCGTCGATCAGAGCCAGCACATCTCCTGCGTGGACCTCATCGCCCAGTGTCTTGAAGACCTTCCACACTGATCCCTTCGAGCGTGTCGAGAGATGCGCGACCTGCGTTTGATCAAAGCCAAGCTCTCCGTTGATCCGCAGAGCTTCGATCATCGGTCGCTCAGTGACGACATCCACGTCGACCCCCATTTTCTCGAACACCTCGGATGACTCGTATTGGATGCGGCGCAGGAATCTCTTGCAGCGGCTGTTGTTCTCCGGGCGGTCGAACAGGTTGATCGCGACGACAGTGTCGTACTGCGGCAGCTTCGGTTCACCCGCGACCTGAGCCAATTCAGGATGATGGGTCGGGCACTCCGAGACCCCATGTTCTTTGCACCAACGTGGCTTCTCGCAGAAGGCCATCAATTCCTTTTTGCACTCGACGCACTGGTCTTCCGGGACGTTGTGCTCGCTGCACCATTCCGGATTTTTCTCGGCGACTATTGCGCCATGAAGCTCGGATGCTTTGGGCATCTTCCAACCGAAGTGATGGCCAAACCACGCGACAACACCAAGCAACACAAACGTCGCCAGCGTTGGCAGTATGTTGAGCCCCCTTTCGATCAGACTCGGCCGCGTCTCGGCCGGCGGTGCCGTTAGTTGCGAGCCGTGAACGACGGTTGCCGGCTCATTGGCAATTGTGGACATGGGAGGCTCCTGCGTGAGTTACGGTCTTCGGAGACGAAGACACACGAACTCGGAAACGGGGAAAGCGGTGACATCACAGCAAACTGATGTGCCGCAATCGACTCGCCACGCAGAAGCAGTTACACGCGCAAGACCGACGTCGCTAATTCAGCAAGGTGCGGATCAAGAAATTGCCGTAGCAGGTTGACCGCGAAAGTCCGTCCCATCGGATCGACCAAAGCAGGCCCGCTCCATGCCGAAAGCATAACGCTGCTCATTAGGTTGACGTCGATCGCTTGTGCGGAGGTCTTTACTTGAACGCCAGAAGCAACCTGCACAGGCGAGTGCAGGCAATCACAATCGTCTTGAACCTGGAACACGTGTTGTTCGGCGCGGGTCTCCCGACCCCGCCGCGAGTGCTGGCAATCACAGTCGTCCTGGACCTGGAACACGTGGCCCAGGTCACTGTGGCCTGAATGATCCACCGAGCCACAAGGGGTCGGTTTACAATGCTCATGCTCGTGGTCATCCAGCTCGGCGTCGGAGCAGTGACAATCTTGGCCCGCGAGTTCGAGGCACCGATGCCCGTCCGCCCCCACGCACTGAACGAAGTATGTCGGCGATAGCAACAACATCGTCTGCGCCAACAACGCAATCAGAACTGAGAGCCAACGAGTCATGTTTCCAGACACCCTCCGACCCCTTTTTTCGGCATTCTCCCGCAGGGTCAATTAAGGAATCTTATCGTTGAGCCAACATCGTCTAAAGAGAGAAGCCGAAAGTCTTCCGAAAGATCGCGAAGAACTTGCGGAACCAAAGAACGTCTCGCAGTTCGGCGGCCCATTCGCAACGAGACCACGAAGTGGAATGGCTCGACCTTAAAAATGCGGCGTGTCACTCGTACCCCACTGAGGCTAACTCGGTGGGGTCACTTGGATTAGCGTTCGATCAATTTGTTGTTGACTCTTAGCTTAGTAAACCACGCCAAGAACCGCCAAAAGCTTCGGAAGTCTTGCAAGACGCTGTCACGTTGCTGCTCACGACGTCGAAGATCCGACGAAGAGATTGATGTCTGTGTCAATGTCGTTGTGTATCCACTCATCATCGATTGGGGTCATCGCTGAATTCATTCGTGGAAGTCGAAGAGTTGCACTGAGATCAATCGGCTCATCGTGGACTTTCTGCAAGGCGATGACCGGCACTGAAACTCTTACCGAATCGGTCTAATCTGCAACTCGTGTTTTGTCACTTTGCGTCTCTGGGAGTCTGCGGGCAAACGCTGCTTGCTGATCGTATTTCACCGGGTAGCATGATGATGCAATGTCGCGTGTGACGCGGCTCGAAATTCGGAATGTGGAGTGGAATATCATGAAGAAAATGATGCTGTGCGCGTTGGCGGGTGCGATCCTCTCTCTGACAAGCGGACTGACTCAGGCGGGAGATTGCTGCTGTCAGAAGAAATGCTGGTCGCTGCCCAAACTGAAGATGCCGCATCTGAAGTCGCTGTGTTGCAGATCGAAGTGCGATCCATGCTGTGCGGCTGCGCCAACCTGTGCGGCCGCGCCAAGTTGTGCGGCACCGGCCGCGATGCCAGCCGCAGACGCAGCGCCCGCACCGGCTGCCGATGCGCCGCCTCCTCCCAAGGAGTTGACTCCATCCGCCGCAGAGCAGCCGAAGTAATAAACCCGTCAGCGACCTTGTGAGATGACACAAATTGCCCGGCCGCGAAAGCGGTCGGGCTTTTTTGTGACATTTGGAGTGCGGCGATGCATCGCCGCTTTCTATTGCGGCGGAGCCGCTTTCTTTTCGCTCGAAACACCAACACAACTCGACGACAGAACAAAGCGGCTCCGCCGCAAAGGAAAGCGGCGATGCATCGCCGCACTCCAAAACTCCAAAATGGATTGGCTTAACAGGCTTGAACCTGACGGGTATGCTGGCTGCGTACCGTATCTCTTGTTTCGATGCGGTCCATTCACGTCAGGGACAGTGCGATGATGATACGACTTCGAGTTCCGTTTGCCGTTTGTTTGCTGGTTGCATGTGTCATCGCGCTGACGGTCGCTCGGCCGGTTCTTGCTCAAGAGACTGAGGCGGGGACGCGGCAATTTGCGGTGGCGGTCGGCTTCCAAAATCAGAAACTCTATGAGCAGGCCATTGACGAGTGGCAGACGTTCATCAAGAAATTTCCCAAGGATCCGCGACTCGATAAGGCTCAGCACTATCTCGGAACGTGCCAGTTGCAGGCCAAGCAATATCCGGCGGCGGCCGCGACATTCGAGGCGTTGCTCAAGCAGTACCCGAAGTTCGAGTCGCTCGACCAATCACTGCTGAATCTGGGTACGGCCTGGTACAGCCAGGCTCAGCAGTCCAAGAAGGCCGAGGAATACGACAAGGCCGAAAAAGCCTTCGGCAAAATGGTCGAACAATTCCCGAAGAGCCCGCTCGCGGCACGAGCGCTGTTTTATCGCGGCGAGAGTTTCTATCAGCAGACCAAACTGAAAGAGGCGGCTGACAGCTACGGCGCATTGATTCTCGCGTATCCGCAGGACGAACTGGTTGCTGACGCCTATTACGCCTTGGGAGTGACCCAAGAGGCGCTGAAGCAAGCTGACGAGGCTCAGGCGACGTTCGCCACGTTTCATAGCAAGTTCCCCAAGCACGCGCTGGCCACCGAAGTCCGCATGAGGCAGGCCGAACTGCTGTTTGGAAAAGCGAACTACGCTGCGGCTCAGAGCCTGTTTGCAGAGGTCAGCGCGGTCAAAGATTTTGCCTTGGCCGACACGGCCATGCTGCGGCACGCGCGATCTCTGTACGAACTCGGCAAGTACGAAGAGGCCGGCGATCTGTATTGGAAGGTGCCGCGGCAGTTCACCACCACGAAGCACTACGACACGGCGGTCTTGGCCGGAGCGAAGTGTTACTTCCTGATCGGTAAGTATGCCGCCGCGCGAGCGGGATTGGAGAATATCGCCAAGCGAAACGTCCCAGAAGCGGCCGAGGCCAAGCAGTGGATCGCGCGTGCTTTCTTAAAAGAGAAGAATCCGCAGCAGGCGTTGCAGGTACTCGACGACGCCATCAAACAGCATTCGGAGAGTCCGATGTTGCCGCAGCTCGTACTGGCCCGCGTCGACGCGCTGTATGAGTTGCCGAATCGGCGTCGCGAAACGGTCGCACTGTATGCCGACTTCGCCAGCAAGAATCCCAAGAACGAATTGGCCTCGCAGGCGCAGTACATGGCCGCGCTGACGGCGCTCGACGTCGATGATCACGCGGCGGCCAAGTTGCACAGCACGACGTTTTTGACTCAATTTCCGAACGACAAGCTGGTGCCCGACGTGCAGTTCATCGGGGCCGAGGCACGGCTGCTGCTCCGCGAATATCCCGAAGCTGAGCAGCAATACCGCACCTTCCTGCAAAAGGCCCCGACGCACACGAATGCTCCGCAGGCCCGTGTTCGACTGGGACTCGCGCTGCAATTGGCCAATAAGAATGCGGAAGCGATCGCCGCGCTGGAGCCTGTGCTGGCCGACCTCAAAGATCCCGCGCTGAAGAGTGAGGCACTGGCGGTGATCGGCCGCAGCCAGGCCGCTCAGGAGCAGTTCGAGAAAGCAGCGCAGGCGTTCGATCGCTCCCTGCAAGCGAAGCCCGACCGCGAGCAATCGGACGAGACATTGCTCGCCCTGGCGGATGCCTTACGCCGGCTCGGCAAGCAAGCGGAGGCGGTCGCTCGACTGCAACAACTCGCCAAGCAGTTCCCGAAGAGTACGCGGGTCGAGGAAGCGACTTTCCGACTCGGCGAAGCAGCGTACGCTCAGAACCAGTTCGATCAAGCGATCATGCATTACTCCGCCGCTGTTCGGGGTTGGCCGGAAGGAACGTTTGCGCCTCACGCGCAATATGGACTCGGCTGGACCTACTTCAAACGGAATGACTTCAAGAACGCGGTCGAGGCGCTAACCACTCTGGTGACGAAGTACGCCAAGTCCGAGCTGGCTCCGAAGGGTCTCTACGTCCGCGCGATGGCCCGCTATCAACTCGGTGAATTCCAACCGGCCGCCGCGGATGCGACCGCGTTTCTGCAAAGCAAACCACCGAAGACAGACGGACTGGACGCTCAATACTTGCTCGGGCTGGCACTCGCCGGACAGCAGAAGTTTGAGGAAGCGGCCAAGACCTACGCGGAGATTCTCGCCGCCGATCCGAAGTACGCGGGTGCCGACAAAGCGGCCTACGAACTTGGCTGGGCGTACGTCGAACTCGGTCGCAAGCAAGACTCCGTGGCCGCCTTTCGCCGGTTGGCGAAAGACTATCCCAGCAGTCCGCTGGCGGCCGAAAGTTTGTTCCGCGTCGGCGAGTCGCACTACGACGCCGGCGAATTCGCCGAAGCCACGAAGGCGTATGCCGAAGCTCAGCAAAAGGCCGGTGCCAGCGAGATCGGAGAAAAGGCGGTCCACAAACTCGGCTGGAGTTTTCTCAAAGCGGACAAACTCAAAGAAGCGAGCGACACGTTCAACACTCAGTTGAAGAGCTTCCCGAAAGGCGCGCTGGCGGGCGACGCCGAGTTCCTTCTAGCCGAGTGCCAGTTCAAACAGAAAGATTGGAAAGCGGCCCGCGAACGTTATGCCGGCGTGATCGCCGCCAAACATCCGACGTATCACGCGCTCGCGCTGCACCGTTCGGGCGAGTGCGCGGCGGCTCAAGAGCAGTGGACGGAAAGCCTGAAATTCCACCAGCAGGTTTTGGATCAATTCCCGGACTTCGAGCTACGTCCCGAAGCACGCTACGGCGTCGGCTGGGCATTGCAGAATCAAGAGAAGCTGGCCGATGCGATCAAGCAGTATGAAACGGTCACCGAAGAGACCGACACCGAAACTGCCGCGAAAGCACGATTCATGGTCGGCGAATGCTACTTCGCGCAGAAGAATCACAAAGAAGCCACGAAGCACTTTCTCAAAGCGGCGTTTGCCTACGGTCACAAGGAGTGGTCGGCGATGGCCTACTTCGAGGCGGCTCGCTGCTTCGAGGTGCTGCGCGACGTGCCTCAAGCCAAGAACTGCTATCAGCAAATGATCGATAAGTACCCCGAACATCCCAAAGCCGCCGACGCCCGCAAGCGGCTGACGGACTTGGGAGCGTCGTGATCTACCGCGATGTGGCTGAAGTCTCAACCGTCAATGGAGCGAACGGACTCGTTAGGATGAACCGATTCGTCGTTTGAGGAGCATCAGGATTGAACAGAACTCAACTCCAACAGCTTTCGACAGAGCGGATTGAGGAAGCGCAGGCATTGCTCGGAGTTGGCAAATGGTCTGGTGCCTATTATTTGGCGGGCTATGCTGTGGAATGCGCCTTGAAATCTTGCGTCCTTGCCTACATCGAACGCACGGGCGTCATTTTTGAGGACAAGAAATATGCGGAGAAATGCTGGACTCATGATTTGGAAGAATTGGTCAAGCAGGCTGGACTGTTTCTCGAGCGGAGAAACGTCATCGCATCCAACATCAAATTGGGACGAAACTGGGACACTGCGAAAGATTGGTCAGAGGCGAGCCGCTACCGATTTGTCATACAATCAGACGCCGAAGACTTAGTCGCGGCCATTGATCACAACACCGATGGAGTACTTCCATGGCTCAAGAACTTTTGGTAGCCGAACAAATTGAGGCTGGCAAAAAATTCGTCCGTGACTTCTGCGATTACGCGACCGTATCAGCGGCATTTTGGGTCAACCCACCAGATTCGGAAGAATGGTATTTGTATATCGCTTTCGACGGAAACGGTGGTACTAGTATTCGCAACGCCTACGAAGAAGTTATCAAACGGCTGGGCAGTCTGAGGAATCCGTGGCTCGATCCGTTTCGAATTAAGCTCGTTAAAACCGCTGATCCGGTTGCTCAGGATGCCATCGAATTTCGAGACTATTATTCGGTGGATTATCCGATCCCTTACAATCGTTCGTCCCTGGGTGGCATGAGCATCGACGGCGCGTACATTTATCCACATCAATCCGTCATGCAGCCGGTGCCATAAGGCGAGTACGATGTCATTGACCATCTGCGATGTGTGCGGCAATAAACGGGCGCGTGTTCGTCGTGTGACGCGAAACTATTCCAAGGGCAATGCGGAGTTTCTTATCCGCGGTGTTCCCGTCGTCAGTTGCCCGCAATGCCGGGAGAGTTATCTCACGGCGGAGACTCTGCTCGAGATTGAACGCATTAAGCTGCATCGCCATTGATTGGCGGTGGAACAAACGGTGTCCCTGGCTCAATACCACGGTACGGCATAACGATCGAGAAAATCCGCCCATGCGTGTTTCATTTCCAAAACCTCAATACTCACTGCGACGATTGCATCTGTGGATCGTCGTTGTCGGGCTGTGCTTCGCGCTTGTGCCTCTCATGAGCCATGCACAAGACGCGGCCGAGCCGAATCAGCCAGCCGAAACGAATTCGCAAGCCGAGCCGAATCAGCCGGCCGAAACGGTCGCCGCACCCGTGCAGCCCGAACCAGCCACTCCACAGACACCGCGTGCGACCGGCGCGATATCGCCGACGCTGTGGGATCTGACAGTTCAGGGCGGCATCTTCATGATTCCGATTGGCCTGTGTTCCATCGTCGTGCTGGCGTTTGCGATTGAACGGTACTTCGGACTGCGTGCGAAAAAAATCCTGCCGCCGAAGTTGCTGGTCGCTCTTCAGCAATTGAACTCCGAGAACACGGGCATTGACCCGCGGCAAGCCTACGATGTCTGTCAAACACATCCGTCTCCACTCGCCAACGTCATTCGCGCGGCGATTATGAAAGTTGGCCGGCCGCACTCGGAATTGGAGAAGGCGGTCGAGGATGCCGTCGCCCGCGAAGCCGACGAGATGGCTCAAAACATCCGGCCGATCAACGTTTCAGTCAGCATCGGGCCGCTGCTCGGTCTGTTGGGAACCGTGCAAGGAATGATCCTGGCCTTCATGGTCACCAGCACGACGACCGCCACGGGAGCGGCCAAAGGTCAGGAATTGGCTCAAGGTATTTACGTGGCTTTGGTGACGACCTTTGCCGGTTTGTGCGTGGCGATCCCCGGCATCATGTTGGCCAGTTCGTTGGAAGGTCGCATCGAGCGTTTGCTGCGCGATATGGAAGACATCTTTCTGGAAATCCTGCCGGAGTTCGAGCGGTTCGAGGGCAAGCTGCGTGTCACTCGCAAGCGAGACTCGACGAACAAGTCCGGCATCTTGTTGAAGGGAGCCTCGGTCAAACCGCCGGTTGCAGCAGCGACTTCCCCGGCTCCGAGCAAACCGGCGGCTGCCGCGCCTGTCAAACCGGCGGCAACCGTCGCGCGTCCGGCAGCGGCAGCCGACACCGGCAAATCAGCAGCGGCAAATCCCAAAGGACTTTGGGGAGTGATGGGTTCACCGAAACAAGCAAAGGACGAATAGACAAATGGGACTGATCAGTCGCATCAGTCCTATTTACTCCTTACGTCCCATGTCCGATGGCAGTCAGGCGACAAGACCAGAACCATGCGTTTTCAAAACAAAAATCGCAGCACGAGCAAGCGTCAGATCGACATGACGCCGATGATCGACTGTGTCTTTCAATTGCTACTGTTCTTCATGGTCGCCAGCAATTTCGATGAAGAGTCGAAAATGACGGCCGAAGGATCATTGGACTCGAACCTGCCCGAGGCTGCGGCGGCCATGCCGATGGTCGCTCGGCCGCGGGAAATGATCATCAACATCAATGCGCGCGGCGAATTCTATGTCGGCGGCGATAAACACTCCGAACCGCAATTAGCCGAGCGTTTGCGACGGTCAGTCGTCGACAATCCTGGCAATCAGACCGTCGTCATCCGTGGTGATGAAAAAGCCAACTGGAAATACATCGCGCGCGTGATGAGCTTGTGCAATCAGGCGAAGATCAAGGACTATCGCGTGGCAGTGGTTCCGGAAGGGGAACAGAAGTAGGACCGGAAATTGGTCATTGGTTATTGGTCGTTGATCACTGGTCATCCGCCACACCCAATGACCAACACCCAATGACCAACACCCAATAACCAACACCCAATTGTGTTCCAATCATCATGCAAGATCTGCTGAAGTTGTCCGAAGAGGAGTTGGCGGAGTTGTCCGCTCGGCAGAGACTTCGCGCGCTCATGGCGATCGGACTGGCTTTTGGCAGTTCGGGATTGGCATTGGCGGGGATGATGGCGCGCTTCTCGGCCACTGACAAAACTCCGCTGCCCGGCATGAATCATCTGTGGGGACAAATCGGTTGGTCGGCCGCACTGGGAGTCATGTTGATTCTCGCCGCGTGGTTGGTCCGCGGAGTGATTGCGAAGCGAGTCCAGTGGGCCATTGCCGTCAGTCTGTTGATGCACCTGCTGCTCTGCGTGTCGATGCAAACTTTGAACGTCGGCGTGCCGTTGACACCTCCCATTCAGGCCGACGACAAACTTGGCGAGCCGCTGGAAGAATTGACTCTGCCCGATTATGCCGGCATGGAATCGCCCGATGCCAAAGCGGCCTGGCAACAACCGTCTGAGACGGCCACGCCTGAAGCCGAGATGGAACTGGAGCGGCAGAAGTCGCAAGTCAACGATCCCAACCAGCCCACGCCAGTCGAGATCGAGCGACCTCAAGACGTTGCCAAGGTTGAGGTGGCGCAGAAGGAGCAGCAAGTCACGCTGAAGAAAGAAGCGCAAGCCGAACTCGAACGCAAAATGCGCGAGCAAGAAACTCAGACGCCTCAGGCAGTGGAAGCGCCAAAGGTCAACACGACGAAGACCACTCAGCCCGAACTCGATGCGCGCGTCGAACAAGCCAAGCAGGCCAACGCGGCACCGAGCGCCCAGAAAAAGCAAGCTGACATCGCCTCGACCGATCCGCGCGTGGAAGCTGCGAAGCTCGCCGCCAAACGTGCCGAATCGAAGCCGCAAGCGAACGAGCAGCAGCGTGTTCAATTCAACGAGCGCGCCGCGGCGGAAGCCAAGGCGGCGGAGGCCGCCGCTGCTGAAAGCGTTAAGGTCGCAACGTCCGACGCGAAGCAAGCCAGCGCTCAGGAGCGCGCGGTCGATGCCGCGAGACAACAGGCGGCCAACGTGCCTGCGTCGGAGCGGTCGCAGAACGATGCTCCCGTCGGCACGCGCGGCGCGAGCGTCACCAGCGTGCGGCCGGATCGCGCGGCAGGCGTCGGCAATCCCTCCGACGCGACACCGACGAGCGGCGGAGCGGCACAGATCGCCCGCAACTCCGGCCGCGGCGTCGCGGCGGCCGATGCCGGTGCTCAATCGGTGACTGTCGGAGCGGCTGCCGGGGCCGGCGCGCCGAAAGTGGCCGAGTCGTCAGGAGCGACGGCCTTCACACGCGGTTCGGCGGCGACCGTTCCACTCGGCGCGGCGACGCAGGGGAGCGGCACCGCTCTGCAAACTCCGCAGTCGGGCGCGCCGGTTCGTGGTACGTCCGGCAGCGTCGCGCGTCAGGCGACAGGCGCCGGTCAGCCGCAACTCGGAAAGTCGGAAGGTTCCGGATTGACCAGCGGTGGTGGCGGAGGCAAGCAAGCAAGCGGTGCAGTCGGCGCTCAGGCTGCTGAAGTCTCTGTCGCGAGTGCAGGTGGAAACGCGGCGACTCAAGGAAAAGTCCTGGCGACCGGTCCCGCGAGCACTGCCGTCGGACGTCAATCAACGGGATTGCCCGCGACTTCCACCGGGACTGCGACAGGACTATCGAGCCCGGCGTCAACTGGTTCTGGAACGGGACAACCTTCCTCGGTTCGCTCGACCACAGGGAGTGGTCTTGCCGCACGTGGGACCGAGCCGACTGCGCGGCTCGACGCGAATGCCGGATTCGCGGCCGGCACGACTTCGGGACTCACGACCGCGCGCACGGGCACCGATGCAAAACTGCCGACCGGAGCCACGGACGCCGAACAAACCGGCACGTTGGTTTTCGCCGGGCCTCAAGCTCAGCCATCGGCGGGCGGAAAACTGTCGGGACCACAAATGGCTAATGTCCCGCGCCGCTCCGCCGGACTGCCCGGAAGCAGCGGTCCTGAATCAACCGGTGCGCCGGCAACGTCCGGGGCCACACAGCCAACTCGAATTGCTGGCGGTCCCGCTCGGCCGGGTGTCGGTGATGATCGGCCGAAACTGGCCACCGACTCACAAGTCGCAGGACTCATTAAGAAATCGGTTCCGGGCATCGGAGCCTCGCCCGAAGCCAAGATCAGCGCGAGCCTCTCGATGCGCAAAACCGAGTCACGCCGCGAAGCCACCAAAACGCTCGGCGGTTCCGAAGCCTCGGAAGTAGCGGTCGAGCGCGGTCTTGCCTGGCTGGCTCAGCATCAGCATCCGGACGGCCACTGGAGCATTCACGAGTTTCGCTGTCAGGACCATCAATGCACCGGGCACGGCAGCTTCCATTCGGACACGGCGGCGACGGGTTTGGCGCTGCTAGCGTTTCTCGGTGCCGGCTACACGCATCAGTCGGGGCAACACCAAGCGGTGATCGAGCGGGCCGTGAAGTGGCACCTTCAACACCAGAAGCCCGACGGAGACTTGTTCGCCGACGAGAGCGATTTCGTCTGGTTCTACAGTCACGGCATGGCCTCGATCGCGCTGTGCGAGGCGTTTGGCCTGACGAAAGACCCGGCCCTGCGCGAGCCCACGCAAAAGGCATTGAACTTCATCATCGAGTCGCAGCATCCGGAGTTTGGTGGCTGGCGTTATCGTCCGAAGTTTGAATCCGACACGTCAGTCTCCGGCTGGCAACTGATGGCACTCAAGAGCGGCGAGATGGCCGGTCTCAAGGTGCCGAAGACCGCGTATGCCGGAGTCGCGAAGTGGCTGGATACCGTCGAGAGCAAATCGGCGGCCGGCCAGTTCGCGTATCACCCCAGCAAGCCCGCGAGCTTGGCGATGTCGGCTGAGGGGCTGCTAATGCGGCAGTATCTGGGAGCCAAACGCAATGACGCGCGCTTGATCGCCGGCGCCGAGTACTTGCGAAAACACTTGCCCGATCTGAACGACCGAGACGCTTACTTCTGGTACTACGGCACGCAGGTCATGTTCCACATGCAGGGCGAGTACTGGGACGAGTGGAACGCAGGTCTGCGAGACATGCTGGTGAACGGTCAGCTCAAAGACGGTGGTTCGAGCGGAAGCTGGAATTCCGACCGGCCGACTCCCGAAAAATGGGGAGCCGCCGGCGGCCGACACTACGTCACCTGCCTGAACCTGCTGATGCTCGAAGTCTACTACCGCCACCTGCCGCTCTACATCGAGTTGGGCAAGTAGACTGGCTTCGCGAACGGCCGTAGCTGAAGTCGCCAGACTTCAGATCTTCCGCCCTGAAGTCTGGCGACTTCAGCTACGGCGTTTTTTCGGCAGACCATCAGATCTTGACGCTGACCGAATTGCTCGGAATCAATGTCAACGTGTCATTGAAGGTCGCGTTGTAGGCCATGACGCGGAAAGTGTAGGTCGCGCCCTTGGTCAGGTTTCCAGTCGTGTAAGTCACGGTCCCGCCGGTTCCCGTCTTGTTGGGAGTGGGCACGCTGCTGAAAAGCTGCCACGACAAGCCGCCGTTGATTGAGTACTGGACGTAGAAGCCGTTTTCATTCGACGAATTGTCGGTCCAACTGAGCTTCACCGAGAAGCCGGTCTTCTTCGCCGTCAGGTTCGTGGGCGACGCGGGTGGGCTCGCGGGGATGATGGTGACCGTCCCCGTGTTCGACGTCACGGTGCCCGAGGTGGCTTGAACCGTCGAGGTGCCGGTCGCCACTGCGGTAAACAGTCCCGTCGTGGACGAAATGGAGCCGAACGCGGCGCCGGTGGTGACGGACCAAGTGACGCTGCTCAAACTCATCGGTTTGTTGAACTGATCAACGCCCGATGCCGTGAATTGCCGCGTCGAGCCGACTTCCACGTTTGCGGTCGTCGGACTGATGCTGATCGCGCTCAGTGTCTGATTGACTGCGACGTTCACGCTGCTGGTCACGGTCGCGTTGGCGGCGTCTTTCACCGTCACTAGAAATGTGTAGCTGCCGGCCTGCGAGAATGTCGCCACGGTGTTCTTCGCGGCATTCGTTCCGTTGACGCTATAGGTTGGAGTGGCCGGTCCAGACGTGATGGACCAAGTGTAGGTCAATGCCGCTTCACCGCCATCATCGGCGCCGAGCACACTGAGGTTCGTTGTCGTAGCGGTCACAGTTGCTGGGGAAGCCGCTGCCGGCGTCGCGATGGTGGGTGCGTTGACGGAAGTTGTTGTTGCCGAGATCGCTGTCGGAACCAGTCCTTCGGTCAACGAGTTCACTCCAATCACGCGGTAGTAGTAGGTGGTCGACGCCGCGACGGTGGAATCGGTGTAGGTTGTCGTGTTCGCCGCCACCGTGTCGAGCGTGCTGAAGGTCGAGTTGCCCGGTGAAGAACGCTCGACGCGGTAGTTGGTCTCGCCGGCGATGTCGTTCCAATGGAACGTGACCGCGTTCGCGGTGACCGTGTCAATCGCTTGGCCGGTGACAGCCGCAAGCCGCGTGCTCGCTTGCAGGACGACAGACGGCCCGTCGCCCAACGCGCTGGTCGGCGTGACTCGGTAGTAGTACACCGAATTCGCGGACAGCCCACTGTTCGTGTAGGCCGGAACATTGGTCCCGACAGTTGCCAACGTGGTCCAGTTCAATTTGTCTGGTGAACGCTCGACGCGATAGCCGCTTTCGCCCGACGTTTCGCGCCATCTCACCACGATCGTGCTGGTATCCAACGAGATGTAGCTGAAGTTCGTCACGGCGCTGGGGCGGTTGATGGTGCTGACGACGTTGGACGGAATCGAAGCTCCGGATCCGTCCACTGCGGCAATGCGATAGAAGTACCGCATTGAACCAGCCAAACCATTGTCGTTGTATGCAGTCACATCGGCTGCGGTCGTCGTGACGGTGGTGAAGTTCACGCCGTCCGATGAGCGATCGACTCGATAGCCGGTCTCGCCCGCGAGGTCAGTCCACGCGACCGTCAGTCCTGTTCCCGTTCCCATGGCAACCGCGACGCCGCTGGGAGCCGGTAGACTGTTGTAACTAGGAGGCGTCGCGACGGGACTGCCCGCACTGACCGCGACCGTGTACGTGCCCAAGTCTCCGTAGTTTCCGTGGCTCGACAAGAGCGCGTAATACGTTCCAACTCCGAGACCCACAGTGATTTGCTGATCATTGGTCGCTCCATCCTTGGCCGCGACGAGCGAGCCGTCAGCCGCGTAAATCTCCAGCTTGAGATCAACTGCGGATGGAGAATCCGGCGTGGCCGTGATGACCGTGTTATTGGCTGCGGAAGCGACCGTGAACGAGAACGCGTCGACGTCATTCATCCGCTCAATGATGCCTGCCGCCGATTGCGTGGTGCCGTCGTTCGTCAGCACGGTTGCCGAGGCGATCGTTCCACCGACTTCATCGGGCCGGAAGCCGTCGCCGCTGCCATCGTAAGCGTTGATCCGGCCGCTAATCGTGGCCACGTCGTCCTGCAACACGCTGGCAGAGTTGGTGTGAAAACCGATGAACCACTTGTGAACCGACTGGGCATAATCAACTCCCATGATCGGTCCGTGTAGCGAGTCGTAGCCCGACGAATACTCGGCCGTCTTGTTCCCCAGCCAGTCATAGTCGGACTGATGCCACAGTCCGAAGTTGTGTCCGATCTCGTGTGCCAAGCCGGAAACACGTGTGCGGGCATCACCGCTGTTATTGAACGATTCCACTTGGCTGTTCGGGAAGACATTCACGTAGCTGTAACCACCCGAAATGTTGTTGCCGACGACTCCCCATGCGGTCTCAATATCCGTGGTCACCGGCTTAACGGTCGTCACGTCGGTGTTGAACATCGCGAAGTAGGTGGCCATCTGCCGCCAAGCTTCGGCGATATGTCCTTGCTCCGTCGCATTGAAGGTGGTCCCGTCCGCATCTTCGGAGTAAGGAGTCGTGGCGGGTTGCTGCGTCGTCGCTGGTTCACCGTCGAAGTCCAGGTAGACCGCCGTCGGAGCTCCGACCAGGCTGTGCAAAATCGGGATGCTGGTGCTGGTGGTGTTCGGATCAATCGAGTACTTGAAGTACCCGCCGGTGGACGAAGCCGCCGCGATTTCCGCAGCGCTGGCCTGCTTCATGGTGGCATTCCCAGCCTGTTTGGAACCGTGACCGTCGGCATGATCGTTCGGTTCGGGCCGCACGCCGCCGACGAAATGAATATGGCCAGGCACTCCCGCCACCAACGAGGCCGCGTTGATGCACGGCACGACTCGGCTTTCGAGCGACTCTGAGAAACCCAACCGTGGCGTGCGCCGGCGAACTCGGCGGTTCTTAACCGAAACAGAAGAAATCCAACGTCCCAGCCAACCAAAGCCCACGGTGATTTTCATTCGAGATCTCTTACAGTGCGGAAATGTGATGTGACGTTTGCGATGAATTCGCAAAAAGTTGCCTTCATCGCTTCGCGGGAAGAATGCCGAGTCGCCAGCAACTCAGTGCTGGAAAACTTTACGCGGAGCGATGATGGCACCGTGTCGCGGGCGCATCATGAAGTGAATGCCCGCGACAATGTAATGATGAGAAGACGCTACGCAAGTAAACTTCGGGAAAATTCTTTTGTGACTCCGTGACTGCCACAACGGATCCGTTTTCGGTAACCCGCACGGCTCATTCAACTTCTTCTGCCGCGTCGCACGCTCGACGATTACACTCTCACCGAGATTTATGAGTTCAATGGTCGATGATTTGCGTTCCAACAGCCTACGCATCACCGGAGATTCACAATGGATCATTGCCACGTGTTGATTGTTGGTGGTGGCCCCGCAGGCTCGGCATGTGCTTGGGCACTGAGTCATTGCGGCGTCGATGTCATCATTCTGGACAAGGCGAAGTTCCCGCGTGACAAAGTCTGTGCCGGCTGGATCACGCCCGCGGTTTTGGACGAACTGAAAATCGACTCGTCCGAATATTCGCAGGGTCGAGTGTTGCAGCCGATCACTGGTTTCCTCACCGGGATCCGCATTGTCGCTGTTAAGTTCAGTTTCACCTCGATCGGATTGCATCGGCTTCACTGTGTTCTGTTCTCTGGCGTTCTCTGGCGCACGGTCGCGGTGAATTGAGCCGTTCATAAAATTTCTCAAATTTCTTCGGTCGATCCCCCTTGTCCTGTTTCACGATCGTTTGATATTGTCCGCCCTCTGCCCCGATTTGGTCGGGACTACCGACAGCGATTCGCATGGCAAGGAGGCCATCGTGAGTTGGATTCATGCACCCCAGCAGGCGTTGAAGGTCCAGATTCGTTGGTTGATCCGGCGCGACATGCCGGAAGTTCTGGAGATCGAACGCCAGAGCTTCGAGTTCGCTTGGACCGAAGAAGATTTTCTCTGTTGTCTCCGCCAGCGGAACTGCATCGGCATGGTGGCCGAGTGCGATCACCGCATCGTCGGCTTCATGATCTATGAGCTGCACAAGGCGAAGCTGCACGTCTTGAACTTCGCCGTCGATCCGGAATTCCGCCGACAAAACATCGGCTCGCAAATGATCGAAAAGCTGGTCGACAAGCTCTCGCAGCAACGACGGCAAGAGATCGCGTTGGAGGTTCGCGAATCGAATCTCTCCGCTCAACTCTTCTTCAAGAAGATGGGATTCAAGGCGGTGCTGGTGCTCCGCAGTCACTACGACGACACGGAAGAAGACGCCTACGTCATGCGTTTCGCGCTGCACGAGGCGGATGCAATCCTGTTGCCGTTCGCGCCGAGCAATCGCATCTCCGAATACGATGCAGCGTGACTGGCCGCAAAAAAGTAGCCCCCTTCGTTCCGTGTGAAGTAAACTGAGCGCGCGATTTGCCCTGGTTCCCACGCTCCCGCGTGGGACCACGTGGGTTTGACGCTCCGTATCGCATCGCGCGCCCCCCACGCGGAATGGTTAGGACCAGCGCATCAATAACTGTCGTAGCCGAAGTCGCCAGACTTCGGATCTGAACTCTGGCGAGTTCAGCGACATCGGACAGTTATTTCTGCGCCGGTCCTTAGCCG
>JAYVSP010000602.1:0-4403 GCA_043775215.1 Planctomyces sp.
TTAACCCCAACGCCATCGGCGTGGGCGCGGTGGATACGACTCGCGCACGCCGATGGCGTTGCGGTTAAACATCTCTCAATCTCGGCCGCACGAAGAATAAATCAGCGCCGCAGGATTTCTGCGTACACCTCGCGAATGCGGCGAGTCATCGTTTGGTGGCGGAACTGGTCAGTGAAGCGTTCGCGTCCCGCGCGGCCGAACGACTCGCGCAGATCGGGGTCGGCGATCAGAATGTTGATCGCATGTGATAACTCGTGAATCGACTGCGGCGGCAGCAGATAGCCCGTCTCCCCGGAGAGGACAACTTCGCGAGCGCCGTCGACGTCATAGCTGACCACCGGTTTGCCGGCAATCAGTCCCTGAGGCAGCACGCGCGCGAGTCCTTCCCACAAGCTGGTGTGGACGACAATGTCCATTGCGTGGATCAGTTCGGGAACACGATCAGGCGGCACAAGTCCGGCGAAGAGGAAGTGCCGCGTCAGGCCGAGCGAGTCGATGTAGCGTTGCAATTCGTCACGCAACAGTCCATCGCCGACGAACAGGAATTTGGCGTGCGGATGCTGAGCCACGATCATCGGTGCCGCTGCGATCACGAACTCGTGCCCTTTGAGGTGAAACAGCCGCGCGATTTTGCCGATCACGACATCACCCGGCTGAATGCCAAGCTCTTTTCGTACCTCATCGCGCGGCCGAGTGGGTGACAAGTACGGCTCAACTTCCATGCCGCTGTAGATCGTCACGAATTTCTCGCGTGGTGCGATGCCGGCTTCGACGTATTGCTCAGTCATCGCGTCGGCGACGCTGATGATCTTCTCACTGCGACGTGCGGCCCATCGTTCCGCCAATCGATAAACGTCGTAAGCAATCGGATTCTGGCCGTAATGAAACGACGCTCCGTGAACCGTATGCACGGCGGGAATGTCGAGCTTAGCTGCCGCCGCTCGGCCGAGAATGCCCGCTTTGGAACTGTGCGTGTGGACGATGTCAGGCTTGATCTCGCGCAGCATCGCGATCAACGCTCGATAGGCACGCCAATCTTGCCACGGCCGGATGGCTCGATGCAATTCCGGCAGCACGCGGAAATCAAATCCGCCGCGCCGAGCCCGCGCTTCCAAACTTCCTTCCGGTCCCAAGCCCGGGCCTGTAATCAGCGTGACCTTATCGCCGTAGTCACGATGCTGATCTTCGACCGTCAGCAACGTGTTTTCCTGCGCCCCGCCGATGATCAGCCGCGTGATGAAATGGACGACATTCATAAGTCAGAACGTGATGCGAGGAACTGGCTGTCCGCTACGATAAGTGTAACGAATCGAAGGAGACGACGAATTCATGGCTCATTAAAGAATGGGAACAGCCGCTTGAGTTCATCGCCCGTCGGATGCGAGCCGTACTCGCAGATTTCAAAAGTCTCGGCATACGTCACCGCTTTGCCACGTTCTTCGCCGTAGAGTCGTGTGAGCACGTCACGGGAGCGGTTGGCCTCGGCCGATTGACGGCTCGCCCAACGGGCTTTCAGCCAAGCTTTGCGCGCGGCCGGATCAGCTTCGGGAGGCACGGTGCGGACGTGCTCTTCGCTGCCGCTGGCTCCTCCTTCGTAAGCTTGTGACGGCAGTTCGTGGATCGCGTCGATCTTCGTGTCGAAGACATCGTCCAGCGACACGGCGATGTCGGCATCGAACGGGTATGGTTTGCGGAAGTTGTCGCTCGCGTACAGGAACACCGGGTTCTTTTTCAGTGGCGGCACGTCGGGGCAAAAGAACGGGACGGTGACCATGAAGGCCGCGTCCTGGACCAGCACGCCGACATAGCGATGGTCGGGGTGATAATCCCAAGGTCGATGCGCGATGACGATATCGGCATTCCATTCGCGAATCAGCTTGGTGATGAGCTTCCGGTTCTCCAACGTCGGCAGCAGTTCGCCGTCGTGAATGTCGAGCACTTCGGACGTCACACCCAGGACTTTGGCTGCGGCTTCGACCTCGGCCGTGCGTCGCTGAGCCAGCGGGCCACCCGCTTCGCGCCAGTGCCCGATGTCGCCGTTCGTGACCGATACCAGCTTGACGTGATGTCCTAACTTGGCCCACTTGGCTCCCGTGCCGCCGGCTTTGTATTCGGCATCATCGGGATGAGCACCGAAGACGACGATTCGCAGCTTGCCGTCGGACTTGTTGGCCGGTTCCTCGGCAAGGACCGAAACCGCAGAGAGTAGGCTCAAAACCAGCAGTCCGAGAATTCGCATATCTGAAGTTTCCGGTTTTTGGAGTGCGGAGATGCATCGCCGCTTTGGTTTGCGGCAGAGCGGCTTTTGTATTGAGGGCGAATGTGACAAGTCACGAAAGAAAGCGGCTTTGCCGCAATGGAAAGCGGGGATGCATCCCCGCACTCCAAAATCATACGGTTCGTTGTTCGCGGCGCAGCCAAGTGTTGGCTTCTTTGTCGTCCACAACGATTTCCTTGATCGGATCCCAGCGCAGCTTGCGTCCGAGCCGCATGACGATTTTTACGTGCCGCGGAAATGCGAAGGTCCGGCATAAAACTGTCTCCGTTCAGCAACTTGGATTACAGGAATGCGAAGAGAGTCTGACTGCCGGACGCCACGGGAGCAAACCGGAGGGAGTGGATTTACCTCGCGATAACGTCATCGCGACGAGGTTTGGCGACCGGCGGTTTAGGCAGGACTTCGACTTTGACAAGTGGTTGAACTTGTACTGGGTCGAATCTTGCAGCCTAACGACTCCTGATCGAGGCCAACAACTCCGTCGGATCTCATCAATCAAGGGACGCTTTGGACTGTCTCGTCGTCTCGTTACGCTGCCCGTATCGCGCAAGGTTGATGGGACATAAGGGACGAATTGGATTGATGTGAGTTTCATAGCTCGCAGTCCCATCCGTCGATTGACCCATCCGTCCGATGAAATGCGTGCCACCCAACATATCATGTGAGGAAACATCATGGATCGTCGCAAGTTCTTGAAAGCTACGACTGGTAGTTTGGCGTTGAGTTCGTTTCTGCCTGTTCTTCCGGCCGCATTCGCCGCCGAACCGAAGCCGAAACGAGTCGGTCTGATTGGTACCGGCTGGTACGGGAAGTGTGATCTGTTGCGATTGATTCAGATCTCGCCGGTCGAGGTTGTGTCGCTGTGCGATGTCGATCAGAAACTGCTCGGCGAGGCGGCGGAGATTGTGGCGTCGCGGCAAGTGTCGAAGAAGAAGCCTCGGCTGTACGGCGACTATCGGAAGATGCTCGCCGAGAAAGACCTCGACATTGTTGAGATTGCCACACCGGATCATTGGCACGCGCTGCCGATGATCGAAGCGGTGAAGGCGGGAGCCGACATCTACGTGCAGAAGCCGACAAGTCTCGATGTCGTCGAAAGCCAAGCGATGCTCGCTGCCGCTCGAAAGTATGGTCGAGTCGTGCAGGTCGGCACGCAGCGACGGAGCACGCCGCACTTGGCCGAAGCTCGCGACATCATCCGCGAAGGAAAGCTGGGCACGATCGCACATGTCGAGATTTACTGCTACTACCACATGCGTGCGAGAGAGAACCCTCCCGACTCCGCGCCGCCCGATTATCTCGACTACGAAATGTGGACCGGCCCGGCACCTTTGCGGCCATACAACTCGCTGGTTCATCCGCGCCGCTGGCGAGCCTTCACGGAATACGGCAACGGCATCGTCGGCGACATGTGCATTCATATGCTCGACATGGTCCGCTGGATGATGAGCCTCGGCTGGCCCGTCCGGGTTTCTTCGTCTGGCGGCATCTTGGTGGACAAAGCCAGCAAGGCCAACATCTCTGACACGCAGACCGCGACGTTCGAGTTTCCCGGTGTCAACGTCGTCTGGCAGCACCGCACTTGGGGAGACACTCCCGATCCGAAGTATCCGTGGGGTGCGACATTCTATGGCGACAAGGGAACTCTGAAAGCCAGCGTCAACAGCTATGACTTCACTCCACGCGGTGACGGCCAGCCGATCCACCGCGACGTGACTCTCGAGCTTGAGAAGTACCCGGAAGACAAAGACGAGAAAGACCTCGAACGCCACGTCGCTCCCGCCATTCGAGGCCACATGCAGGATTTACTCAACTGCATCGCCACGCGCGGCAAGCCGGTCGCCGACATCGAAGAAGGTCACATCTCAACCGTGAGTTGCATCCTCGCGAATCACGCGATGAAGCTCGGCCGCACGCTGACGTGGGATGCCGCGAAAGGCCTGGTTCAGGGTGACGACGAAGCGAATCGCCTGCTGAAGCGACCGTATCGTGGACCGTGGGTGCATCCAGAGGCGGACAAGGTGTAGTGCCGGATATGTTGGTTCGTGAGGCTAAATGACCGTGCGTGATTCGTCAGGGCTGGCTAGTTTTTCAAACGTAGGGTGTGGTCGAGTCATCGAGACCC
>JAYVSP010000603.1:0-3262 GCA_043775215.1 Planctomyces sp.
TTAACCCCAACGCCATCGGCGTGGGCGCGGTGGATACGACTCGCGCACGCCGATGGCGTTGCGGTTAAACATCTCTCAATCTCGCCCGCACGAAGAATACGTTCTGGTCGCCGCGGCGGATGGCTACGACATTTCCAACCCCGTGAGCGTCCCCGTGCTGGAGCCAAACTTGTCGGCCTCGATGTCCATGCGCTGGAGCATGCTCACGAACAGATTACTCAGCGGCAGGTTGTTTTCCCGATCGAAGGCCAGATGTTGGCCGTGCTTGAAGCCGCCGCCGGCCAACAGCACGGGCATGTTCTTGACGCTGTGCTTGCTGGCGTCGGCCAGGTTGCTGCTGAAGAAGACCATCGTGCGGTCGAGCAGGCTGTCCCCTTCCTCCTGCGTCTCTTTCAACTGACTCAGAAACGTGCGGAGAACTTTCAACTTCTCGATTTCAAGGATTTTGAGCTGAGCGATTTTGGTCGGGTCTTTGCCGTGATGCGACAGATCGTGATGGCCCTGGCTCACACCGGGAATCGGCGGCACGCTGCTGGTCCCCAGTAACTGCAACGTGACCAGCCGGCTGGAGTCGGTTTGCAGCGCCAAGTGAATCAGGTCGAACCACAGCCGAGTCTTGCCAATCAAGTCGGTACTGTTTTGGATGTTCTCGGGCGGCTTGGCATCGACCTTGGGCTTGGGCTTCTTGGACCAAGCCTCGGCCTGAGCCAGTCGCTGTTCCAATTCGCGAACGCTCGTGAAGTACTCGTCGAGCTTTTCGCGGTCGCCAGCACTGGCGCTCGCCTGCAGCCGCTTCGCCTGATCGCGAACCGCGTCGAGCACGCTCTGACCATCTTCCAATCGCCGAGCCTGAGCCTGAACCTCGTCCGGCCGCCCCTCCAGAAACAGTTTGGCGAACACGCTCGACGGCCAACTCTCCGTCGGCACCGCCGCCCCGCTGCGCGTCCACGACAAACCAAAACCCTCGCACGACAGCGGCAGCGCGGCGAATCGCGTCTCGCCGTGCAGGTGCTCGGCCGCGAACTGATCCAGCGAAATGCTGTTGCGGAATCCGGCTCGTTGCTCCGGATGCGGCGCGGCGGTCAGAAAGCTGTAGTTGGAATCGTGGCTGGGTCCGACGTCCGGATGCGACAGCCCGGAGATCACCGTGAAGTCGTCGCGAAAATCCTTGAGGACTTCCAAGTACGGAGACAGCTCATAGTCCCGCCCCGCCTTCTCAGGAAAGAAGTACTCCGGATGCACTCCCAGCGGCGTGTTGATGCAGACCATGCGTCGCTTGACGGCTGGCGTTGCGGCGGCCGCCGTGCGCCGCGTCATGACATCCAGCAGAGGCAGCGCCATCGCGACACTCGCGCCGCGAAGAAAAGTTCGGCGATCAAGCTTCATGGCAGGCTCCTTGTTGTGCAGAGATTGGGAGTCCGGCTAACGATCAAGTTAGTCGTTGTGTCAAGCATAGTGCGCTTCGCGGTGGCAGTTGGGGCAGAGAGCAGCGGCATTTTCAACGGTATCTTCACCGCCCTGACTCAGCGGAGTCGAGTGATGAACTTCGAGGTAAGGTGAGCCGTCCGATCGTCTGATAAACGGAGCCTTCGCTCCGCACTTCTCGCAGACACCGTTAGCACGAAGGAGAACCGTAACGATCACGTCCGCGTTCCTGCGAAATCCGACCGAAATAATCTGTATCCGCTGGGGAACTTTGGTGGAGTCTGCAAGCCTCATGGCTCGGTCGCTTTGGGATAGCGCAAGTGACACCTCGATCTCGGCGGCAAGGTCTGAATCGCTCTGCTCTCGTGTCTGCGTGGACAGAGAAAGTAGATCGCCAAGATCGTAAACCTCACTCCAGCCTCCCGATCTGCTTCGCTTCTTGAGTGGTAAGTCATCACTGGTCTTCTTCAGAACGCTGGTCGCAAAAAGGGAGTCGAGCTTCTTCAAGTTTTGAATCGTGACAAGGTTCACGGCTGTCTCGCCAACTTCCTCAACGCGGTCAAAAAGATTCAAATCGCCCGGCTGCAGTTCACGCAGATGTTCTTTGATCTCGTTCCTTCGGAGAACTGAAAGTTCACGCTTGTCTTCCCAACCGATAATCTCGGCTGTGTAGCAAATATTGGAGAGGTTCGCAGTCGTTGAGGCATAGAGTCTGATTGGGTTTCTGGGAGAAGGTGCTCCCGCTTGCAGAGACTTAATCACTGCACCCTTGTAAGGCTGGAGGTATGAAATACCGCCGCCACGAACCTCTTGGGCGGCAAGAATCTCTACAAGCACGGTGTCATAGATGCCATTGATGAAAAGTGCGGTCGTCATCGCGGTTCGGCCAAAAGTGAAGTCAGACGCGCGGGAGCGATCACGGACTGACTGAAATGGGTTCACCGCTCGCTTGGTGAATCAACGTCCCATTCCGGCTGTGGTTTGTCAATCGGCTGGAAGGCCCCGCTTGCGGACTGGCAGATTGTAGCCACGGTCGCCAGACCGTGGGGGAGTTGGGAATCGATCTCCCACGCTCTGGCGAGCGTGGCTACGGATCGTCCGGCTCCTCATCGGCGAAGGGCCGAAACAATCCATTCTTTCGCAGAAACGAATACGTCCGCCAGAAACGAGGCCAGTAATCGGGCTGCCACGGCGTCAGTTCGGGATACCCAGGCATCAGACTGCCGGTGAATTTGTAGTCGCGATAGTCACCGACCGGCACGAGTTGCTTGCGCTCCGGATTGCGGGCGATGTATTCGACAAGATTCGCGACGGATGCTTCGAGTCGTTCTTCATCCTTCAAGACGTGGTCGTACGGCTGGTGTTGAAGTTCGTATCCGAGGGCCTTCAGCGGAATCGCCAATTGCTTGCGCAAATACTTCATGGCATTGAGTTGGTCGGCTCGGTCGTCGATGCCGCTCCACAACAGATGGATGTGGTCGGGCATCAGGCAGTAGATCGGACAGGCAATCGAGTAGCGAAACGTGGCATGCGTCAGTAGCTCGCGAAACTTGTAGTAGAAGATCGGAACGAGCCAGCCGGTCTTGCGATCCTGAATCGTGAGCGTCCAATGCACATACGCCTGACCGCGATAGAAACCTCGATCCAGCCGTGGCAGGCCGTCATTGCGACCCTCAAATTGATTCGGCGTCGTCATCGGATTCGCTCCAGTAGCCACGCTCGCCAGAGCGTGGGGAGAGTTCACTGGTTCTCCCACGTTCTGGCGAACGTGGCTACGGCAACAACCCGAATTCTTGGCTGTGACAGAGCACTAGATTTGAAGTCTGTTCTTGCCCGC
>JAYVSP010000604.1:0-1935 GCA_043775215.1 Planctomyces sp.
GGCTGCCAGGATTTGTGGGCACACTCGCTTGATTGAAGCCTAAAGCACCTTCATTACGACAATGGTGATGTCATCGTGTTGCCGTTCCCCTTGGGCGAACTCTTTGGCCGCGATCAAAAGTTGATCAATGATTTTTTCGGCAGGCTCATGGCGATGCTCGTGAACGATTTTCAGGCAACGCTCTTTTCCGAACAGGCAATGGTCGGCGGTCATTGTCTCGGTCAAACCGTCCGTCAGTAACAAGAGGATGTCACCGGAAACCAACGGGTGTGATTGACTGGACGCGACTTGCGTCTCCTCGAACATCCCCAAAGGGTACGCCGTCGCATTCCAACTGGTTGCGTCTCCGGAAGGATGAATCATAAACGATTGATGTCCGGCCGAGACGTACGTTGCGGTCATGTTTTTGCGGTCGAGCTTGAGGAAAAACAAAGTGGCGAACGGTTCGCCCTCGGTGTCTTCCCAGAGCAGGAAATTGGCAATAGTCGCGATTTGGCTGATATCGGAACTGGCTTGAGCCAACGCGCGGAGATGAGCGCGGATTTCGGTCGCCACCAGCGCGGGGCCAAGCCCGTGGCCAGAGACGTCACCCACAATGATGCTCAGCGTATCGTCCGACAAGAAGAGATAATCAAAGAAGTCGCCGCCCGTGGCATCGGCCGGTAAGTAGGTTCCGGAAATATCGAAGCCGTCCAATTCCGGCGACCGGTGTGGAATCAGGTTTTGCTGGATGTTGCGAGCCAGTTGCAGCGCGGTCTCCAGTTCCTGCCGCCGCTGCTTCTCCCGGAGATACTCCCAGCCCATCCGCTCGCGAGCGTGCTTAAACTCTCGCCGTCGCGCCGCTTTTTCCATCGCCAGCCAAATGCACCGCGCGAGGGACTCCGAACTGAATTCATCTTTGCTCAAATAGTCTTGGGCTCCCGCTTTCATCAGAGCCACGGCGATAACTTCGTTCCCTTGCCCGGTAAGCACGACGACCGGCTTCTGTCGGGAGAGGTCGGCCACCAGCGTCAGCGTGTCGGTCCCCGGAATGTTGTAATCCAACAGCACGCAATCCACCGACTCCGCAGCCAGTAGCAGAAGTGCTTGGTGCCCGTCTTCGGCCTCAATCACCGAATAGTCATCGCCCAGCGAACGCTGCACCGCTCGTCGATCCACGACATCGTCGTCCACCACCAAAATGCACGTCTTGCGTATTGCTTGGTCATCGGTCATGGCTCAGAAAGGCTCCGGTGGAAATTGCACGGTGAGGAAAAAACATTCCAACAACTGGATCATTTTCAGAAGCTCCGCGCCGGCATCGGCCTTCACGAAATAGCCGGCGACTTGCTGCTTGTACGCCGCCAGCTTGTCGTCGTCGCTGTTGGAAGTCGTGAGCACGAACACGATGCTGCCGTCCAGTTCGGCATCCCGGCGAAGTTCTTCCAGAAACTGGATGCCATTCATGCGCGGCATATTCAAGTCCAACAGGATCAAGTACGGACGCGGCAGCCGCTCCCGACCGTTGACACCGCGCAGCAGATCCAGCGCTTCTTGGCCGTCGCTCGCGACGAACACCGGATTGCACATCTGTTGCCTAGTCAAGCCGCGGCGAATCCCGCGAATGTCCAATTCATCATCGTCGACAATTAAAATCGTGACATCTTGGTGGGCGACAGGCATTATCGATGACTCGTGCTGATACGCATTTGAGAGGATGCGTTAGACCCAAGGGAAGCGAGTTTTTGAAGATGCATAATCTGTAGCATGGCTGGTTAAAGTTTCAATTTGCAAAGGCTGCTCAGTCATGTAACCCGACGCGTCAGTATTGAAGTTGCGCTGTTGTCCTTGCCCAAAGGGCAAAAACTCGATAGCCCAGGGCAGAGCGGAGCGGCGTCAGCCGCGTAGCGCCGCCCTGGGTTTGACGGACAAAACGTGGCAAGCCCTGTAGGGGCG
>JAYVSP010000605.1:0-12299 GCA_043775215.1 Planctomyces sp.
TTAACCCCAACGCCATCGGCGTGGGCGCGGTGGATACGACTCGCGCACGCCGAGGGCGTTGCGGTTTAACATCTCTCAATCTCGCCCGCACGAAGAATATTCTGATCCACGAATGCGCAACTTCAACGCTGACGCTTCGGGTTAGTGTCCAGGAGGTAATCATGATTCGCCTTTCACACGTCGTTGTGTTGTTCCAGTTGCTGGGGATGCCCATGACTCGCAGTCTTTTTGCTGATCCGCCGCTCAAGCTGGCCGACAAATCTCCCGCCGAGTTGGAGGCACTGGTTGCGGGAAAAGAATCCTCGCCGGACGAATTGAAAACTCTGGCGGACGAATTGGAGAACGCCTACGACAAGACTCCGCCGCCCGAATCGGTGCGGATGTTGATCGCGATCGCACGCGGTTCTCAAATGGGGCCCACCGAAGGTTGGTTCGGTCCGGCACAAAATCGCTACTCGTGGAACTGGCTGGCTAAGGTCCACGAGATTGCATTGGACGAAGCGATCACCACGGAGATGTTTCGTGGACCTGCGAATCTCTTTCAACGACTTGACCGCAACCGCGACAAGAGAATTTCCGCCGATGATCTCGACTGGTCCGACCGCAATCCATTCGTGCAGCAGTCCTACATGATCAACCGGCTGTTCCGCCGATTCGATCAAGAGGGAGACGGCCGAGTCACTCGCGAAGACCTGCTGGCCTTCTTCGAACAAGCAGCGCAGGGAAAAGATTATCTGCGGACGGAGGACTTTCGAGACGCATTGATCGGACTGCCGGGCTTCTTGCCGGGAGATGCTCCGTCGCAGTCGGTGCTGCTGCGCGGTCTGTTTCGCGGCGAAGTCGGTTCGCTGAACGAAGGCCCGACGGTCAACGATCCCGCACCTGACTTTGAACTGAAAACTCTTGATGGCAAACGCACCATTCGACTCAGCGAGCAGTTCGGTTCCAAGCCAATCGTGTTGGTATTCGGTAACTTCACTTGCGGGCCGTTCCGGTCGATGTTTCCGATGGTCGATGACTTGAGCCAACGCTACCGTGACGACGCGATCTTCTTGGGCGTTTATGTCCGCGAAGCACATCCCACCGACGGCTGGCACATGGAGTCCAACGCCAAGGTCGGTGTGAAGATCGCTCAGCCGCAGTCGTATGCCGAGCGAGTCGCGGTCGCACAACAGTGCAATGCCAAGCTGAAATACTCGATGCCGCTGGTGGTCGATGAGATTCACGATCCGGTCGGCAACGCCTACAGCGGGATGCCGGCTCGGTTGTATGTGATCGACCCGGATGGCAAGGTGGCCTACAAGGGTGGCCGCGGCCCGTTTGGTTTCAAGAGCGGCGAGATGGAGCAAGCCCTGCTGATGCAATTACTGGATCGTCACTTACAATCGCTGGCCACCAAGCCATGAAACCGCAACGACACTCGCTGGGTAGTAGCCAATCTCGCCAGAGATTGGGACCATGCCAACTCGACCCAAGCTCTGGCGAGCTTGGCTACGGTCTGAGGCGAATTTTTGTCCTAAGGATCATCGCATGATTCGTTCCCTGTATTCCGCCGTGTTGGTCATATCGCTTTTGGCTGGCGGCTTCGTCGTCGCTGCCGAATCGAATCGGGACGAACGACTCGGCCGAGTCGTTTCCGATTTCACCTTGACCGATCCTCGCGGAGCGAGTGTTTCGCTCGCGGACTTTCGAGAGAAGCCGGTGGTCGTCCTGGCGTTCCTCGGCACTGAATGCCCGTTGGCGAAATTGGCAGTGACCAAGTTGAACGCCCTGGCGAAAGAGTTGGAGCCGCGCGGAGTCGTGATCCTCGGCATCAACTCGAATCGACAGGATTCGCTTGCCGATATTGCCGGGCAGACTAAAGAGCAATCGGTCACGTTTCCGTTGCTCAAAGATGCTGGCAACAAACTCGCCGATGCGGCGGGAGCAAAACGAACGCCAGAAGTCGTGGTGCTCGATTGTGAGCGCAAGCTGCGATACGTCGGCCGCATTGACGACCAAGACGGCATCGGCTTTCGGCGCGAGGCGGCCAAACGACTCGATCTGAAGATCGCGATCGAAGAACTCTTGGCGGACAAGCCCGTGAGCGTCCCGCAAACCGAAGTCGAAGGCTGTTTCATCGGCAAAGTACGCGAGGCACAGACCGGCAGTGCCGTGACCTACTCGAAACAAATCGCTCGCGTCTTGCAGGACCGTTGCGTGAATTGTCATCGAGTCGGACAGGTGGCTCCGTTCGCGATGACCAGCTATGACGAAGTGGCCGGTTGGGCCGAGACGATTGCCGAGGTCGTCCAAGAAAACCGCATGCCGCCGTGGCATGCCAGCCCCGATCACGGCCAGTTCTCAAATGCGCGCAATCTGCCTCCAGACGAGAAACAGATGATTTTGGACTGGGTCAAAGCGGGCGCGCCGGAAGGAGACCGCAATGAACTGCCGCCGCCACGGTCATTCGTCGACGGCTGGCAGTTGCCGCGCGAACCGGACCTCGTCGTGACGATGCGCGACATACCGTATGAGGTGCCCGCATCTGGAACGGTGCGTTATCAGTACTTCAGCATGGACCCGAAGTTGACTGAGGACAAGTGGGTTGAAGCGGCCGAGATTCAGCCCGGCGATCGCTCGGTCGTGCATCACATCCTGGTGTTCGCCAAGACCGACGCCGAACTGCGCAAATTCGATGGCGAGGGGAGCTTCCTGGCCGCATTTGTTCCCGGATTTCTGCCGCAGCGCTATCCCGCGGGAATGGCCAAACTATTGCCGGCTGGAGCCAAGTTGATCTTCCAAATTCATTACACTCCGAATGGCAAAGCGGCCTCCGATCAAAGTCGTATCGGCCTATGTTTTGTTGATCCGGCGAAGGTCACTCATGCCGTGATGACGAGCGAGGCGCGGCAGACACGGCAATTGGTCATCCCGCCGAAGGCGAACAATCACCGCGTCGAGGCCGACTCGCCGAAGGCCCCGCTGGATGTGCAACTGCTGAATCTGATGCCGCACATGCACGTGCGCGGCAAATCGTTCCGCTACGAATTGCGCTCGGCCACCGGACGCCCAGAGACGATCCTCGACGTCCCGCATTACGACTTCAATTGGCAAACGTCGTATCAACTCGCGGAACCGCGGAGCATTCCCGCAGGCAGCACGATGCACTGCATCGCCCACTATGACAACTCGGAAAACAACCCCAACAATCCGAATCCGAACGCAACCGTTCGCTGGGGCGAACAAACCTGGGATGAGATGCTGATCGGCTACTTCGACATTGCTGTGCCGCGAGCCGCATTTGAAGCCAGCCACTCCCCAAAAACCGATAAGGCGGAGAAACCCGGCACGAAACGATTGAATCCGGCGCTCGTGAAAATCTTGGAACAGGTTCAGCAACTCGACACGAATAAAGACGGCATCTTGTCGATCGACGAAATCCCTGCCCGGCTGCTACCGCTTTTTAAGCAGCTCGATCGGAATGGCGACAAAAAATTGACCGCCGAAGAAGTTCGCGAAGCAATTCAGAAACGCCAGTGAGCGAGCCAGACAGGTTTCTACCAAACAAGTTTTAAGAAGATGCTGGATGTCTTGAATACTTCCCGATAGCATGGACGCAATTGTTAATCGCCTGCCGCCCCCGGCGGAATCATCGGAGTCGATTCCCGCGCCAGAAATGGACCACGAAAGCACCAAGCGGGCCGGTGCTTTTTTGGTGGATCGAATTCGTAATCTTCCGGTGTTGGGGAGATCTCATGCGCATTGATTGGCTCGCTTGTGTGAAGCTGCGATGGTCAAATCGTCGGCGGAGTCGAAGACTCTTTGGCCAGGTGACGCAGCGTCTGGAAGACCGCGCTTTGCTGGCGGCATTCGTCGTGAACAGCATTGCCGACATTGCTGATGAGATTCCCGGCGATGGGATTGCTGGGAGCGCGGACGGGTTCGGCCCGGTGACCCTGCGCGCGGCGATTCAAGAAGCCAATGCATTGCCCGGCGCGGACTCGATCATGCTTGGCCCCGGCACGTACCAGTTGACTGTGATCGGTCCAGGTGAGCAATACGCGGCGACCGGTGATTTGGATATTGCGGGCGACCTGACAATCGCGGGAGCCGGTGCCGGCCAGACAATCATTGACGGCATCCATTTTGATCGCATTTTCGATGTGAAAGCGGCGATCGTCGTTCAGATCAGCGACCTGACGATTTCCAACGGCGCGGCGGCTTTAGGGCAAGAGGACGGCGGAGGTGTGCGGAATCAGGGGACGCTCACACTGCAAAATATTGAACTGACTGGCAACGCGGCGGCGGGTTTCGGCGGCGCGGTCGCCAGCTTCGGAGTGAACAGCGCGCTGAACATCATCGACTCCGTGCTCACTCAAAACGTCAGTTCGACAGGCGGCGGCGCGCTGTACACCAGCAGCACGACGTCCGTCATCGGCTGCAAGTTCTCGGAAAACACATCTTGGTACTTCGGCGGCGCGATCATGAACTCCGGCGGCGGATCACTGTCCCTCGCCCAAACATCCGTGACTCACAATTCCGCCGGGATCTCTTATCAAGGCGGCGGATTGTTCAACACCAGCATTGCCACGATCACACGTTGCACGTTCTCCGATAATAGCGCCGGGGATGGAGCGGCGATCGCCAATGTCAACTTCTCTGGCGCCACGAGTGTTTTGTTGTTGCTCTCGACGCTCTCTGGTAACCACGCCTACGGTCGCGGCGGCGGTCTATTCAATGCCACCGACGCGACTGCGGACATCACCGACTGCACCATCACGGCGAACACATCCATCAGCGGTGGCGGATTGTTTCGTCAAAACACGATCTCGATGACCGGGACCATCCTTGCGGGAAACACCGGCGAGCAGTCACCAGATGTGAATGGCGCAATTGTTAGCGGTGGATTCAATATTATCGGCAATACAGTTGGCGGCGTGGGGTTTGTTCCCAATGATTTGCTCAACACCGATCCGCAAATCGGTCCCTTGCAGGACAATGGCGGGCTGACCTTCACACACGCCTTGCTCGTCGGCAGCCCGGCTCGTGATTCCAATAATCCTTGGGCATCGGTTTCGACGGACCAGCGTCTGCTGACACGTCCCGTGGACGGTGACAACAACGGCACAGCCAAAACGGACATCGGTGCCTTTGAAGCGCAGCCCAATTTGTTTTTTCTGGTATCGGGGGCCAGCAGCGTCACCGTAACGCTTGGGTCGGGAGGATCGACATTTGTCATCACTGAAACGGGATCAGGAACGCCTATCGCCACGCTTCCCGTTGCACCGATCACCTTCGTTGGGACTGCGAGCGACGACACATTGACGATCGACTTCAGCAATGGGAATCCAATCCCGGTTGGCGGTTTGAATTTCAATGGCGGCGGGGCGAGCGGACCGGGAGATTCACTGGTGCTCGTGGGCGGCACGTTTGCCAGCGCCACCCAAGTCTTCGCTGATGCTCAGGGTGGCACGATTTCGTTAAATGACGGAACGATAACATCGGTCCTCGGCTACCAAGCGGTCACGAACACGATCGTCGATCAGCTTTCCATCGCTCGTCGAACTTACCAGTTTGGTGGTTCGGCCGACGTGATTACGTTGGCTGACGACTCAATTGCTCACAACGGGCGTTCTCGGTTAACGAGTGTGTCGGGCAGTACTCCGGTTGAATTCGCGGCACCGACCGCATCGTTACTAATTGCGGCAGCGTCTGGAAACGACACGGTCACACTGACCGCCGTGGATTCGCTGTTCGCGGCAGGACTCACCGTGACCGGCGATGACGGCAACGATGTGATCGATGCGTCCGCGTTGTTGTCGGCCGTTTCGTTGCAGGGGAATTTGGACAACGACACGCTGATTGGCGGTGCTGGCAACGACGACCTCAACGGCAATTCAGACGACGACTCGATCGTTGGTGGCGACGGCGCGGATTCGATTCAAGGCGGCGCGGGCTACGACTGCCTCAGCGGTGGTGACGGCAACGATACGATTCTCGGGCAGGGAGGCAGCTACGATACGATCACCGGTGGCCTGGGAGGCGATTTTCTGGATGGCGGAGCCGGCACCGGCGACCTGCTGCGAGAAGAGGGCAACGCCAATCTGACATTGACGAACGTGCTGTTGTCGGGTTTGGAAAGCGACACGCTGGCAAACTTCGAATTCGCGAACCTCAGCGGCGGCGCGAGTGCCAACACGCTCAACGCCAGTGCGTTTACGGGGGGCGTGACGTTAAGTGGAGCGGCTGGAGCGGATACGCTCATTGGCAGTGACACGACAAGAAGCGTGCTCAATGGTGGCGATGGAGATGATTCACTGGTTGGCGGCGCCGGCAATGACATTCTCAATGGGGGCGCCGAGAACGACACGATCACTGGTGGCCTGGGAGACGATTCCCTGAATGGTGGAACCGGCACCGGCGACGAACTGCGAGAAGTGAGCGATGCCGACCTGACGCTGACGAACGTACTGTTGACGGGTTCGGGAACCGACACGTTGGCGGGCTTCGAGTTCGCGAACCTCAGCGGCGGCGCGAGCGCCAATATCCTCAATGCCAGTGCGTTTATGGGGGACGTAACATTGAGCGGAGCGGCTGGAGCCGACACGCTCGTCGGTAGTGCCACGAAGCGCAATGTGCTCAACGGTGGTGATGGAAACGACTCGTTGGTTGGCGGCGGCAGTAATGACAGCATTAATGGCGGTTCCGAGAATGACACGATTTCCGGCGGCCTGGGAGACGACTCCTTGGATGGTGGAACCGGAAACGATGACGAACTGCGAGAAGTGGGCGATGCCAGCCTGACGCTGTCGAACGCGCAGTTGACGGGTTTGGGCACGGACACATTTGTGGGCATTGAGTTCGCGAACCTCACTGGCGGCGCGGGGAACAACACGTTCAATACCAGCGCGTTCACGGGAGCAGTGACGTTGAGCGGTGCTGGTGGTGCAGACACACTGATCGGTAGCGCCACGAACAGCAACGTACTCAACGGTGATGCGGGCAATGATACGTTGACCGGTGGCAGCTTCTCGGACACGCTCAACGGTGGCGACGAAGCCGATTCGCTCAGCGGTGGTGCCGGTGACGACTGCCTCAGCGGTGGCGATGGAAACGATACGGTGCTTGGCCAAGATGGCTTGGACGCGATCTGCGGTGGACTCGGCAACGATTCTCTGAATGGTGGAAACGGAACCGGAGACGAATTGCGAGAAGTCGGTGATGTCAACTTCACGCTGACGAACGCATTGTTGACGGGATTGGGCAGCGACACGCTGGCAGGCTTTGAATTCGCGAATCTCACCGGAGGCGTCAGCGGTAATACGATCAGCGCCAGCACATTCACGGGGGTCGTGACGTTGAGTGGCGCGGGTGGCGCGGACCGGCTCACCGCCAGCGCCACGAAAGGCAGCGTGCTCAATGGTGTTGATGGCAACGACACACTGATTGGGGGCGGCGGCAACGACACTATATCGGGGGGACTGGGAGACGATTCTCTGAACGGCGGTTCTGGAACCAGCGACCAATTGCGAGAAGTGGGCGATGCCAACTTGACGCTGTCGAATATTCTGTTGACGGGCTTAGGCACCGATACACTGGCGAGCTTTGAGTCCGCAAACCTCACCGGCGGCGCGGGCGGCAACATACTCAATGCCAGTGCGTTCACGGGGCTCGCGGTAACGTTGAGCGGCGGGGGTGGTGCGGACACGCTCATCGGCAGTGCCACGAAGTCGAATGTGCTCAATGGCGATGCAGGCAATGACACGCTGACCGGTGGTAGCCTCGCGGACACAATCAACGGCGGCGACGGAACTGATTCGCTCATCGGCGGAGCCGGCAATGACAAGCTTTATGGCCAAGATGGTGACAACGATGCACTCTGCGGCGGTACGGGCAGCGACCTTCTTGATGGAGGAACGGGCACGGGTGACAAGGTCGTCGAATCGTACAACGTCAGTTTCAAATTGACGAACACCCTGCTCACGGGCAATGGGACTGATACGCTGGCCGGAACGGAAGCGGCGTCACTGACGGGTGGAATCAGCGCCAACTCGATTGACGCGAGCGCATTTACGGCCGGTCCTGTGACGTTGATCGGCGGCGACGGCAATGACACGCTGATTGGCGGATCCGGGAACGACTCGCTGCAAGGCGACGTCGGCAGCGACGTGCTCAAGGGCCGCGACGGCAATGACCTGCTCAACGGCGCGAACGACACGCTGACCACCGGCACGGACAACGACACGCTCAATGGTGGTAATGGCGACGATACGCTCAACGGTGGCATCGGCAACGATGCGCTGTCGGGCTACGCGGGCAACGATGTGCTCAATGGCGGTGCTGGTGCCGATACGCTGTATGGTGGCGATGGCAATGACGCCCTGTTGGGCGGAGCCGACAACGACAAGCTGTTGGGCGGCAACGACGATGACACGCTCAACGGTCAGGGAGGAACGGACACGCTCACTGGCGATGCCGGTATCAATGTCTTCATCGACAGTCTGGATCGTATCGAAGGATTTGCGATCAACCCGTTGCCCGCGTGGGTGAATGCGACGTAGCCGCCAATTCCGGTAGAGTCATTTTCGCTGGACCGCTCCTTTTTCCAAAAACTTCTTGGAGTCTGACTGTTCGCGAGTAAACTGTGATGCTGTCGGCCGACGCTTCCTAAATGACCGTGCGTGATTCGTGTCGATCCCAATCTGATCAGCCGGAATGCGTTAGCATCCGGTTCGGATCGGCGAAAATCGGACGCTAACGCGTTCCGGCTGATGGTGAATCAAACGTCGACAATCGACACGAATCACGCACGGTCATTTTAGCTTTCAATGCAGTTCTCCTTTCTCAGCACATCAATAGGAGGGGCGAAATGTCAGATCCACCGGGCCAGCTTGCGAGGGTCGCCGCACGGATGAGTCGATCCTCGCCATAAAATGGTTGCCAGGGATTGGCGTCTTCCTCCTCAATTTGCACCCCGCTTGGCCTGCGGCCAGGCGGGGTTTTTCATTGCGACGTAGGCGAGTCGCTCTGCGACTCGCGTTTCGCAGAGTTGGCTCATTTGCCCGATGAGGCTCATTTGCCAGATCAGAATGTCCGTCCTGGCCCAATGCGAGTCGGGGAGCGACTCGCCTACGGGATGTTCCGAATTGAAAAAAAGCCGCCGACCGGTTCTCATGTCGTTCCGCTTCTTCGGTTTTGATCCTGCCCGCTCCTTCCTTCCGCATTGGTTTGACGATGTCTTCAGAACGAATTGGTTTGTGGTTGATTGGAGCTTGGGGCGGCGTTTCGACGACGGTCGCCGTGGGCTTGGCCGGTTTGCAAAAGGGAGTTGCCCCGGAAACCGCCTTGGTGACGTCGCTGCCAAAGTTTCAACGGCTGGAGCTGGCTGACTGGTCGCAGTTCGTCATCGGCGGTCACGAAATTCGCGAAACGACGTATGCCGCCGAAGCGGAAGTTCTTCACCAGAATTCGCGCGTCTTTGACCGCGATCTCTTGAATGCCGTCGCGGTGCGATTGGCCGAGTTCGACAACAACGTGCGCCCTGGCACGCTGATCAATGTTGGCTCCACGATTGAAAAGTTCGCCGGCCCCAAGACGCTGGCCTTTCGTGGCGAGAAACCCGCGGCAGCGATCAAACGGATCCGTGCAGACATTGAAGAATTTCAAAAAGCGAACGGATTAAAGCACGTCATCGTCGTGAATCTCTCTTCGACTGAGCCGCCGTTCGCGTCCGAGGCGGCAGCGTGGGATTGGGCAAAACTGTCGAAGGAGTTGTCGGATGGTGTCAGCTCTCCCGTTCCGGCCAGCACGATCTATGCGATCGCCGCGTTTGAGGCGGGTTCCTCGTATGTGAACTTCACGCCGTCGGTCGGTACGAATCTGCCGGCACTGGAAGAGTTCGCGATCAAACAACGGACATTGCACGTCGGCCGAGACGGCAAGACCGGCGAGACGTTGATGAAAGCAGTGCTCGCGCCGATGTTTGCCGCCCGCAATTTGAAGGTGATGAGCTGGGTCGGCCACAACATCTTCGGAAACATGGATGGCAAGGTGCTCGACGATCCGATCAACAAGGCCAACAAAGTCCGATCCAAAGATCATCTGCTGACCGAGATTTTGGGATACAAGCCGCAGACTCTGGTCACGATCGAATACATCGAATCGATGGGCGATTGGAAAACGGCGTGGGACCACATCCACTTTGAGGGATTCCTTGGCACGAAGATGGCGATGCAATTCACCTGGCAAGGCTGCGACTCGCTGCTGGCCGCACCGCTGGTCTTGGACCTTGTCCGCTTGACCGAACGCGAACAACGACGAGGCAAGTCAGGTGTGATGGCGCATCTCGCCGCGTTCTTCAAAAGTCCGATGGGCGCGCATGAACCGGAATTCGCAAAGCAGTTCATCGCTCTCGAACGCTGGGCGAATGAAGTGGCGGCACAGCCATGAGTGGTCGCATTCTTGCCTACTTGCGATTGCTGCGCCTGCCGACGGTCTTCACCGCGCTGGCGGATATCTTTCTTGGATTTCTGCTGACGCATCCGACTTTGACGAGCGACGAAGGTCCGAATCCGTTGCCGTCATTTCTGCTGCTGTGTGTCGCCTCGGCCGGACTTTATTTGTCGGGCATGGTGTTCAACGATTACTTCGACCGTTTGATTGACGCCCAAGAACGCCCGAACCGTCCGATTCCGTCGGGAGCCATCTCGCCGTCCGCATCCTTTCGGTTGGCGGCGGTGCTCATGCTGCTGGGTCTGGTTGCTTCCCTGTTTGTGGGTGTGCCAACCGTCGCGGTTGCAATCGCATTGTGCGTGCTCATCATTGGGTACGATGGCGGCTTGAAGAACACTCCGCTCGGCCCACTGGTGATGGGTTGCTGTCGCGTTGGCAATGTCTTGCTGGGAGCCAGTGCCGTAGCGTCGATGGCCGACGTCTTTCAGAAACCCCAATTGCCGATCGCGTTGGGTCTGGGCACGTACATCGTCGGCGTGACGCTGTTTGCTCGCCAGGAAGCGACGACTAGTCGCCGCGGCGCCTTGCTCGGTGCGGCCTTTGTCATCAACGTCGGTATCACCGCCGTGGCGGCCTTCGTCAACTTGGAAGCACCGGAGTTGCACCGCGTGCCAGCGTTAGTAATCCTCGCGATGACCCTCTTCACGCTGGACCGCCGTCTGGCCGTTGCCATCACGCAGCCGACTCCATCTGCCGTGCAAATGGCGATCAAGGTTCTGCTACTCTCACTGGTGATGATCGACGCGACGCTGATCTTCGCTTTCAATGGCAACGTGGAACTGGCGATGATCACTGTCGCTCTGCTGATCCCGGCCATTGGCCTGAGCCGGTTGATTCCGATGACGTAACGAACTGGGGTCAGGCACTTCGGAATTTCGGAATTGGCCGATCAAGAATTCCGCGCTGATCCAGCGGCTTCCGGCCAATTCCGAAGTGCCGAAGTGCCTGACCCTCGGATGCTCTGACCCCCGGATGCTCAATCAGTTCACCGGTTTGAAGCCCATATCTTTGAATTGGGACGGTTCCAGCGGCGTCGTTAGCTTCACCGAAACAATTTCCTGCCACGGCAGGATCACGGAGCGAGCGCCCATCGTATCGGGGCGGTCGCGCTCCAAAAGGACCATGTGCTCTGAAATTTGAAAACTGTTAAAGGTGACAGTGTCGTTGAGCGACGTCACGACGATTCCCGCTTTCGGAATCGAAGCGGGCCAGCGTTGAAACAACAATTTCCAGGCGAGGATTTTTTCCATGGCAAAACACTCCTGTGCTGCAAGAGCAGTCGCTGAAGGGGGATGACTTCAATGACCAAAAACCGGGCGGACGCAAAATAACAAAACCCAAGCAACCGGAAAGGTTGCTCAGGTTTCTCAAAGTGGAGGCGGGAGGACACCAATAGAACTTTTTTTGGATGGGGTCGATGGGTGGGAGGCTGCCCCAATCTCACTGGTTCTATCATTCGAAACGATGGGTTGCAAATGATACAAGAAGTTAATTGACCTTCCGCATCCGTCGTCGCCAAAGCAACTTTCAACCAATCCGATTCCATCCTTTCGATTCCAGAGTTTCTCTCTTTTTGAACCGCTTGCTCATCGTTGCAACTCCATCTATCGCGGTCAGTTCCCAACGAGTCTGTCGCAGTTTTCCTGAGCCGTCCAGCCAAGTCGGGACGACAGGACGGCTATTGAACTTGGCTCATACGGTGAACCGGGCGTGCGACGCGGTTTGCGAATGTGATTAGGCGGCGGCAAGGGGTTGGCGGTGGTGGGTTCGTGTGCCGGTGGCCTGGCGGGCTCGGTGGATCCAGA
>JAYVSP010000606.1:0-5335 GCA_043775215.1 Planctomyces sp.
CTTCTTCTCGCCGCCGGAAAAGCCGTCGTTCAAGTAGCGCCGAGCGAACTCAGTGTCGATGTCGATCTCGGCCATCTTGTCCTTGAGTTCCTTGCGGAAATCCTTCATCGGGATCAGCCCCTCGCCCTCCTTGCGGTCGGGATTGCGAACGTTCGACGTCGCGTGCCGCAGGAAGTCCGAGACCTTCACTCCCGGAATCGTCACTGGGTACTGAAACGCCAGAAAAATCCCCAGCCGAGCTCGCTGACACGGGTCCAACTCCAGCACGTTGACGCCGTCGAGTTCAATCGATCCGCCGGTGATCTCGTACTTCGGATGCCCCGCGATGACATACGCCAGAGTGCTCTTGCCGCACCCGTTCGGCCCCATCAAGGCATGAATCTCCCCCTGCCGAATCTCCAGGTGTACCCCCTTGAGAATCGGCTTGCCCTCCACCGCGACTCGCAAGTCGCTAATCTTCAAAATCGCGCTCATCACTTACCTTTCGCTGCCGAAGCGATCTGACCGGATCGCTCAAGATTTCTGTGATCGTTGTTATCGCCCTCGTTGGCGAGCCGTTCACGAATCGCGTGAACTTCTTCAACAATAGGATCGCGATACCGTTCGCAAACATTTCCCGCCTCGTCGATGAACGGGCCGATCTTCCTTGGCGGAGTCCGAACGTCTCGCTCCTCATCCGGTTCATTGATAAAGCTGACGACTGGCCGCGACGAGTGTTTCTGCCGCTCCTGCGACGCGGCGACAATACGACGCAGGTCGAAGTCATATCGAGCCGCCAATCGCTCGCGGATCGCATGTACCTCTTCGACGAGGGGATCACGGAACATAATCAACTCCCAACAATTGATGCGGAGTGCAAATCGTCGGACATCGAAATCCTTGCCGTTCGCAAACTCGACGAACTTGTTTCATGATTTCTCCGTTGGCAATGTGCCGACAATTCCAAGTCATCAAGTAATCCATTTTATGAACCGCCGAGATCGTGATATGTGCCGCATCCGTCTCGGCTCGATCCGGCAGCAATCCAGGCCCGATCAGTTGCGATCCCAACTCCAGGACAAGCTCGTTCGTTTCGAGCGACACGAATCCGTCAAGCACCTTCAACCGTTCCTGCGCCGCATCGGAATCCCCGTCAGCCGCCTCTTCCAAAACGAAATCCGAAATGAAGATTTCAAAGTATTGGCGACGCTCAGCCCACCATTCCTTCGTGATGAGTTGTTGTTTGGCGACAAACGGATCACGACTGGGCCAAGCGGTCAGATAGCTGGGAATCGTCGTCTCCAGATACAAGCGAGGCTTGGGCATTCAATTACTTTCTCACCGCTTTATCTCGAATCATCGCATCAAGCTTTTGTCGTTTCGATTTCCAGTATTCCGGAGTGACCTCAATGTCGGTCGCTGGATCATCACTCAACGATTCACGCACTTGTTCCATCATCCATTTCTTGTGTTCCGGGTCGATGCCGAGGTCGGCGGCGTGATTGTTCGTTTCGTCGTCCGCCAGAATCGTGACCATCACCCGCACCGGCCGCTGCGGCAGTTCCTCGGCCGGGAGCGCGAGATGGCTGTCGGGATGCAACACGGTTTCCAAAGTGCGATAGGCCATGTTCGCTCTCTGAGACTGACCAAAACTACAACAAATCCAAAATGACCTTGAGTGCTTGATCGACTTCATCCATTCGATCCGCCTCCAAAGTCCCCATCAATGTTCTGAGCCGACCCTTGTCAATCACTCGAATCTGCTCGCACAGGATCACGGCGTCTTGAGTCGTTCCGCCTTCACCGGTATTGAGCAGCACATGGCTGCGTAAAGTTTTCTGTCGGATTTTGGTGGTCAGTGGCACAACAATCGTGTGTGGGCTGGCGGCGTTAGCTCGATCCGTTTGAACGATCAACACCGGCCGAATTCCCGATTGCTCAGTCCCTTGAGTTGGCGACAAGTTGGCCCACCAAATCTCGCCGCGAGCGATCACCATTGAATCGCCCCTTGAGCCAACCGTTCCTCATAGTCCTCCAGCGTTTCTTGATAGTCTCCAATGTCCGCGAGAGTTTCCGTTTCATCCTCCAGAATCGTGACCATCACCCGCACCGGCCGCTGCGGCAGTTCCTCGGCCGGGAGCGCGAGATGGCTGTCGGGATACAACACGGTTTCCAAAGTGCGATAGGCCATGTTCGTTTTGTCCTTGGTCGGCGCGATGGCTGACCACCTTATTCTCCAATACCCTCACCCAGCCGATCCAACATTCGGCGGATGCGAATAACTTCCGGGCGATTCATTTTGAGCAGTCGAATGGTTGCTCGGCCGATGGCGCTCAGGCCGATCAGTTTCCAATTTTCTGCCCATTGAAGATGTTGATCCCAACGATCTCGGCGAGGATGAAACAACGGAACTGAATCGCCTGTGTACGGGTCGCGAGCTTCCGTTCGTGCGGCCTTGGCGAGCGAACAGGTGACGCACGCCAGAGCCAGATTCACTTCAACCGTTTTGCCTCCGGCCGCCAGCGGCTGGATGTGATCAATGTGAAACGCGGCCTCCTGACACTCTTGTGGAAGATGACAATACTCGCATCGCCCGGCTGCTCGCTGCCGAACCAAACGACTGAGCCATTTCGCAATGTATTCACTCATGACTCATCTGCGTTTCGCGGCCAGACGAGCCCGTAATTTCATCAATGCCAGCATATCGACCAGTTCGACCAAACCGTTGGCTTCCTGCCGCTCACGACGCGACAAGCGGCCGGTTTGGTCCTGCCGATCCAACAACTCCTGCAACCGAACCTGCAACCCGCGCGGCATCCGAAACGTCCGCCAATCCTTGGGCAAGTCGAGTTGCACCATCACGGCTTGTGACATGTTTCGATTCCCATGTTCGTTGTTTCGTCGTCCTCCGAAATCGTGACCATCACCCGCATCGGTTGTTTCGGGACATCCTCGGCCGCGAGCGCGAGATGGCTGTCGGGATGCAACACGGTTTCCAAAGTACGATAGGCCATGTTCGTTTCTTCGCAGCGATTATTTCGTTGAATCAGTTTCTGACGCTCCACTCCAATGCCGGTCCAAAATCAGGGCGATTGCCCGTTTTTTTCAGGCGTCATAGCAGAAACGCCCGAACCAACTCTCAAAAACCCGTTTTGCGACATCCGTTTTTACCGAGAACGTCGCCTTGTACTCACCATCTGGGCACGAAGACCAGGAATCGAGCAATCGCCCGCCGAGAACCACGGTCAAAAACCGGGAAATCGACTTTCTTGCTTGACGATGACCATTTCGGAAGGTCATTTTTTCAGGGAGTCGCACACAAATAGTGCGGAGATTACCGCCCGCAGGACGACTCCAAATACATTCAGGAGCTCCTGAGAATACGACTGCGTTCACTTGATCACGTTTGCGTGTACCCTTCCAGCGATCACTTCCTTTAACCCGAAGTACCATGTTTGTTGACCTCCTGAGAAGCCAGAAATCTCGATCGTGGTGAAAGTCATCACACGTTCAACACGCTCGGCACTGCCGCGACGCCGCTGTGGTGGGGGACGGGCAGGACTTCGGTCATGCCTTTGCCGAGCTTGCGGGCTTTGATTTTGTCTTGGATGCGCATGATCCCTTCGAGCAGAGCCTCCGGACGCGGCGGGCAGCCGGGGACATACACATCGACCGGGACGACCAGATCGACGCCCTTGACGACGTGATAGCCCCACTTGAAGTACGGGCCACCGCCGACCGTGCAGGCTCCCATCGCGATGACGTACTTCGGATCGGGCATCTGCTCGTAGAGCCGCCGGACTCGGCTGGCCATTTTGTAGGTGACGGTCCCGGCCACGATCATCAAGTCCGCCTGCCGGGGACTCGCTCGGAAGGCCCCGGCCCCGAAGCGATCCAGGTCGAAGCGGCTGGCTCCGACAGCCATCATCTCGATCGCGCAGCACGCCAGCCCGAACGTCATCGGCCACACGCTGGACTCCTTCGCCCAGTTCATCGCCTGCTCCAGCGTCGAGACAATCACGTTCTCTTCAAAGCGTCCTTCGATCCAACTGCTCATGGTTTTGTCCGTTTGTGTTTTGTGTTTCCGTTGTTGTGTCGTTTGATTTCGAATCTCTGATTTCAAATTTGGAGTGCGGCGATTCATCACCGCTTTGCTTGCCTTCCCGATTGCGGCGAAGCGTTCGGTCCACGCTGCGTGTCAGTCAAATACAAGGCAAGGAAAGCGGTAATGAATTCCCGCACTCCAAAATTTGAAATCCGAAATCCGAAATCTGAAATTCAGACATTCCAAACTTGAACTCTAGCGGCCCACTCGCGTCCTGCAATCGAGTCAACTGGCGATGGCTTCTGGCTGAAACTCACAGCAATGGTGCCCATCGCGGCAACATTTGGTGAGTGTAATTTTGGCTCCCAAGACCTCGGCAAAAACTTCTTGTTCCAGCCCGCAGATGCCGGCGTCCGACGACGCCAACTCCTGATACGGGCAACTGTTTTCTCGCAGGATCGGCAGGTCGCCGGAGATATCGAGTTCTACGTCAAACCCGCGATCCGTCAGCTTCGTCTGCAACTGCTTGAGCCGATCGACCAACGAGCAATTTTGGTCGGTCGAACCAAACCGCTTGACCATTGCTTCTCGCACGCGACGGACGACTCGCTTCCGCAGAGCCGGCTCTTCGATGCTTTGCATTTCCTGCCACAGGATCAGAGCCAGGTCGCTGTAGTTCTCGCCAAGCTGATTCAGCCCCGCTTCCGAAACCTGATAAACGAAATAAGGCCGCCCGCGACCATTCCGCACCAACGACCGAGCGACCATGCCCTGTCCGAGCAGTCTCACCAGCCGCTGTCGCACCGCCGTCGCCGTCACGCCAACCAATTCACACAGTTCCTGAACCGTCCCCGACCCCAGCCGGTGAAGCTGGTCGAGGAAACTGCGGTCGCTGGTCTCAATGACGGATTTCATGGTTTGAACCTCAACTCAACTAGAACGGTATCGTCGCGGGTTATTTTTGACAACCAAAATTGTCAAAAAGCGTTGCGACATCGAAAAACACGCGGTCGGCCGCTTATCATGCTGGCTGGTTGATGTCATGGAATGCATAGGATGGGCACTCTTGCCCGTCGAACGCCCGACGACGGGCACGAGCGTCCATCCTTCAAGAACAAGGTGATTTTCATGAGACACTGTCTAGTGCGTCTTCAAGACTTAAATCACGGGTTGTGAGCGGCAAGGCGTCAGCCGGCGTCAGCCCCCGGACATCCCCACTTCTGAAGACAATTTTTGAAACACTCATCTTCGCTGATCTTCACTAATGACTTCTGGTTGTTCTGCCTTCATGAGCGAAGATCAGTGGAGATC
>JAYVSP010000607.1:0-5408 GCA_043775215.1 Planctomyces sp.
CTTCTTATTGTTGTTCTATTCGTCACCCAGGGCTTCGCCCTGGGCTATCGAGTTGCACCCCTTTGGGGCGAAAAACAAGACTGCGCAACTTCAAAACTCGCGCGTCGGGTTACTAAGGCAACTTCTTGAGCCAGGGGCGTTCCAGCGGATGCAGCCCGGCTTCCGTGAGGCCCAAGCGGCGAGCCTGTTCCAGGGATTGAACGGCCGCGGCTTTGTCTCCGAGTTCGGCCTGAGCAACGGCCAAGTGCAGCAGTGTCGTGGCGGACGGAGAGTCCTCATTGGCGGCGGTGAAGTCTTGCAGCGCGGGCTTGAAGCGGTGCAGCGCGAGATAAACGCAGCCGCGAGTGTCGAGCAATTGCGGCATTGGTCCCAGCCGTTCGATCAACTTCTCGACGAGGTGCAGGGCGTCGTCCAAGTCGTGTTCTCGCATCGCCAGCAACCAGGCCAGATTGTTCGCGGCGGCGGTGTGATCGGAATCGACGTTGAGCACTCGGCGATACAACTCTTCGGCGGCGTCATAACGCTCCTGCCAGCAGCGCAGATCGGCCAGATGTGCGGACAGCGACACCAATTTCGGTTGCTGTTCGACGGCATTGAGCAACTTCGTTTCGAGCTGCTTCAGTCGTTCGGCGCGGCCTTCCGAGTACGACAGCAAAGAGAGGCCGAGCGGTGCCGCAGTCTCGGCCGGCAGCCGTGACCATTCGGTCAGACAGACGCTGAACGCGTCGGCGGTTTTTTCATGTCGTGTCAAATGGCGGACCAAGTCGACCACGAATCGCGGCTCACGAGCGGCACAAGCTCGATACAACCGTTCGGCCACGGCGGCGAATTCTGGGCGGCGAATCGCCGAGCCGCGTCCGTCAGGAAGCGGTTCCTTCGTAACGGTGTGGCCGCTTCCTGACGGGCGCGGCTCTCGTTGTGGGTCTAAACTCTCGGCCAGTGCGGCGAGTTGAGCCATGCGTGCCACCTGATCGGCTTTCATCGCCGCGGCGGCTAGTGTCTCCAAGCGTTTCAGCGCGGCCGATGCCTCACCGTGAGCGACCTGCCATTGCAGGTCCAGCGTCAGGGTCGAGAACTCGTCCGGCTGACGGCGGCGCAGTTCGGTCAACCGCTTTTCCGCCTCGTCCAGTTGGCCGCGGCGGATCAAGCTGCTGATGAACTCAGCCAAGTATGCCGGACTGTCCGCCGATTCGGCCAGGACTTGCCGGAAGTGTGTGTCCGCCTCCTCCATTTGTCCGAGCGTCTCCAGCAACCGAGCAAGCAACCAGCGATCCTTCACGAGCAATTGGCGTCGGTCAGCGAGTTGTCCCAATAGCACCACGGCGGCCTGTTGATCGTCGTGGCGGTTGCTGGTTGCCAGGACGAAGGCGCGCGCCCGCAGATCATCCGTGGTTTGCGTGGCGTCCTTCTCATTCCGGTCCAGCAGTTTCAAGGCTTGCCTCCGCGCGACCGGCTGGCCGCGAGACGACCGCGCAACGGCCAATTGCCGGCGTGCCCAGCGAACGTCCGAAGCGGGCAATGTCGCCTCCGCATCAATCAGTCGTGTCAGTAGTGGCTCCGCCTCGGCAAGCTGTTGATGGCGGAGATGCAGTTCCGCCAGTGCTCGCAGTGCGGCCGGTTCGGATCCGTTCTGCTCCAGCAGTTGGCGAAACAGCGTGGCCGCCTGATCGTCTTGACCGAGCACCACATGACACTGCGCCAACTCCAGCGGGCGTTTCCGCAAGTTGTGTCGCTGTTCGAGTTCCTGGAAGTACGACTGCGCTGCATCGCGCTGACCGTGACGGACCAAGTGCTGCAAGAGTGCGATCGCCGCATTGATGTCGGCAGGATTCTGTTCGCACGTCTTTCGCAGCAGGTCTTCGGCTTGCTTGCTATCGCCGGCGACGGAGAGAGCTTGACCCATCCAGACCCTGGCTTGCCGCGCGTCACCGCTCCGTTCGGCCAGGCGCGACAGAGCGATCCAGAATTCCACGCGATCCGTCTGCGTGGTGCGTGCAGTCTCGACGACCTCGCGGGCCGCGTTGATCTGTCCGCGTGCGGCCAGCAGTTCGGCACGCAGCAGCACTTCGTTGACCGGGTCTTCTTGTTGTTCTTTCGCTTGGTCGAGCAACTTTTCCACTTCGGACCAGTCGCGAGCCAGTTCCGGCAATTGCAAGTTCTGCACAATCAACAGCCGCGCCAAATGCAGCCGCACTTGCGGAACATTCGACAGCGACCGGTACTCGGCGATCGCCTCTTTCAACTTTTGTTGCTGTAACAAACCGGCTGCCAATCCCAGCCGCGCCGGGACCGACTGCGGGTTCGTCTTGAGCATTCGCCGAAACGCGGCCGCCTGTGCGTCCGCGTCATCGAGTGCCGCATGACACTGAGCCAGCGCGAGGTCCGTCCGTTCGAGCATGCCCGAGACTTGTGTCGTGATTCGCCGCGCTTGTTCGAGCATCTCAATTGCCGCAGGCCACTGCTTCTTCGACATCAAGACTCGCCCTTGCAGGAACAGTCGCAGCGCATCCGAACCGGGTGTGCGCGGTAACTTTTCGATCGCTTCTTGAGCCTGCTCAAAACGGCCTTGTTCAATCGTCATATCGGCCAACAGCAGATGTGCCCGAGCGTCACGCGGGCTGAGTTCTAGCAATTGCTCGATCTGCCGTTGAGCTGCGGTCGGTGATCCGAAATGCGCTTCCAGCAACACCGCGTGCAGTCGCAGTTCCAATTGCTCGGGATGCAGTTCGACTCCGTGTTGCAGTTGTTGCCGAGCCTCAGCGACGATCCGCTGTACGAGTGCGTCGCGCCCCTCGGCCCGCGCGGCGACGGCTCGGTCGTACGCCAGTTTTGCCGAGGCCAACACGGTTTCGGCTGCGTCCGGAGCGAGCTTTCGAGCTTGTTCAATGTCCGGCAGCGCGGCGTCGAGCGAATCGAACTCGGCGTGAAATCGGCCACGCGTCAGCCAGGCCGTCGGTGATTGCCGGAACCGCTCGACAAGGTTGTCCAGCAGTTTTCTGGCCCGTTCGGAACGATCCAACCGAGTTTGAAACAGCCACGCCAAGCGGCCATAAGTCTCCAACAAGTCCGGCGAATGTTCGAGAGCCGCCTCGTACGCTTTCACCGCGTCGTCGTACTCCGCCAACTCTTCCAAACAGCGGCCGGACTGATAATCCAAGCGGCCCTCTGTCGGATAGGACTGCCGCAGTACTTTTACGTGCATCAGCGCGTCGGGAATGCGTCCGGTGTCCATCGCGATCTCGATCTGCCGTCGCCGAATGTCTTCCCGAGTCGGATCGGCTCGCAGCAACTCCTCATAAACCATGAAGACCTGCCGAGCTTCTCGCGGCCCGTTGTGCATCCGATCGAGCAATTGTCCAAAGTCCGCCAGCGCATTGAGATCATTCGGAACGAGACCGATGTAGCGGCGAAAGTAACCCTTGGCCGCCGGCAAATCACCGCCGGCCTGAGCCTTCCGCCCCAACTCCATCAACGAACCGGCATGACGTTGCACTTGCAACCCGTGAACCGAGTAGACCGTCCCCAGCAACAGTAGCAATGTCACCGACAGCCCGCCGAGGAATCGGTAATTCAACACGCGAGACGGCTTCAATTCACCCGGCGACACCGTGACCGCATCACGAGACAACCCGCATGCAGGAGCGTTCGAGCCGCCAAAGGCATTGAGGTATCGCTGCGGACGATGTTGAAACTCCATTTCAAAATCCGGTTGCTGTGCGTGAAAGACCCACATCGCGAGCTTGCCCAACAGCGTGCCCGCCGTGATCCCCAGAAAGTTCACGACCAGATCTTTGAGGTCGCTGGTCCGTTCCGGAACGAAGCGTTGCAAGTACTCAGTCACCATCGCATGAACAACTGCAAAGCCGACCAGACATGGCACGACCCATCTGGCCATCGCCGCCGCATACCACCTCAGAATGAACGCAAAGGTCAGATAGGCCGTGAAGTGCTGCATCCAGTCGGGAGTGCTCTCGTAAAAGCTTCGCCCCGCTCGAAACGGCAACCACCGAAAAATACGTGTCGGGTCCGAAACCAGCAGGACGTACGTCAGCACGATGCCGGCCAAGATCACCACGCACAGCCGAATCGCTGCCGGCACGGCGTAGGGAGAGAGTCGTTTCCAATTGAGCATGGTCGAATCCTGAAACAGTGAAATCCCAATTTCCAAATCCCAATGTCCAGGGAATCTCAAACCGCTAGATCCCAATCGCCAATTCATTGGACATTGGGATTTGGACATTGGTCATTCTCACGGTATTCCTCGCACAATCGCTGGCCCCACCCACCGCGTGAACCACACGGGCAGACGCTGCCAAATCTGAATCACTTTTTGAAACTTGCCGTTGCTCGGACGCATGTCGTTCGCGCTGCCATGACGGACGTAATGTTGCCAGACGGCAGGTTGTTCGATCGCTCCCCACTGAGCTTTGAACTTGTAAGTTCCGCCGTCGCGCGTGCTGCGGCCGAAGTCGAACTCGGCTTGGCCACGTTCGATCGCGCGCGTCAACAGGTTCCAATACAGCAGCATGTTTGCGTTTGATGAGTTGAACTCACGCAGCGAACTGGCGCTCGGCACCTGCGTCGTCCCCGGCCCATGAATCAACAAACCGCTCGCCACCGGCCGCCCGTGCAACCGCACCACGCAGATCTCCGCCGTTGCGTGGGGCAGGTTTTCAACCTGCCCGTCTGGTCGCTGGTTGGGCAGGTTGGAAACCTGCTCCACGTTCGGAAACGCCTCCAGAATCTCCGCGAACAGCCGTCGCGAAAAGGGCGGAGTCCCCAAATCGCGCATGTTGTGGCAGAAGATGTCGTAGAACTCGGACAACAACTCGGCGCGACCCCATTGCACGGCGAAGCCGTCGGTCTTCTGAGCCTTGCGAATTTGATTGCGTACTTTGGCTTTGATTCCGTTCCACAGTTCGTCACTCGTGGACGGCAGTGCCAGCCGCATATGAACTTTGTCAGTGACAGCACAGACGAGCTGTGGATGCTCGACCGCCCGCTCGTGCCGCAGTTCGAGATGCTTCACGTCCAACGCATCGGCCAATTCAATCGCGCGATCGACCAGCGCCTTGGCCGCCGAATCCGAATCCGCCACAACGCCTGCCGTGTTGACATAGGGCAAGCTGACAAGAAACCGGCCGAACAATCGACTGGCAATCAACTGCAACGGCAGCACGCCAACCAGCCGCACGCCCTGCCGAACCTCCAGGAAGAACGATTGGTGATGTAATCCGTGCGACAACGCCTGCGACCACTCCGGCCATTGCTGAAATCCCGAGTAACCGCGCGAAGCAAGATATTCATTCCACCCGCGCGGATGAGCCGTCACGGTGACGATGGGCGGCGAAGTGACAGGGGTTGTTATTCCGGTTCCCTCGCCCCCGCTTCGGGGGAGAGGGTTAGGG
>JAYVSP010000608.1:0-2843 GCA_043775215.1 Planctomyces sp.
ACTGTGGTCAGATTCCTCGTATGTCCCATCGGCCTTGAGCAACATGACTCGCAGACGCTTGCCGTCGAAGCGCCAGATTTCCGGTGCCCCCAAGGCCGCATAAATGCTCATTCGCGGCAGCAAGCTGCGGCTGACTTCGACTTCCAAAACTAAATCGGGTGGGGGCACCTGCGACAGATCAATCTGTTTCAGCCCTCGCACGGCTTGTTCGTTTTGTATCCAATAACACTCGTCCGGTTCCAAACCCCTCTTTTTGGCGCGACGCTTGAAAGTCATCGAACCGAACCCCCGAAATTTCAAGCCAACTTCCAACGCGAGCAGCACCACCAATTGTCCCAACAAATGCTTGCAGGATTCGTGTTCGGCTGACAGCGTCATGATCTCCATTCTCCCGCGATCATAATTGATGTGAATCGGACGATCTTGGAGAGCCTTCCCGATCCGTTCGTAAGCACTCCACGACACGCCATCCAGGACGACTCCCCGGCGAGAAACAGGTCGTGCCGCAATTGGTGTTGTCGTCGTCATAAGAGGCCCTCCCAATCGAATATCGCCAGCAAACGCTTGCCCAAAACGAATCAAACGCCACCGTTTGGCCAGCCAGCGGCAATCTGCGAACGAACCCATTTGCGGAATTGCTTCGTAAGGCCGACTTCGCCCAGGTCTTCGTGCTGGTCGAGAAACTGACGCAATGCGGTCGGGTTCAGAAACGGAAACGCGAGGCTGCGATCGGTCTCTTCGTATTCGCCATTCACCAGCCGGCAAACGCGAATGCCTGGACCGCCACAGCGCCAGACTTCGGGAACATTGAGCGCCGCGTAGATGCCCAGCCGATCGAGCACGCTGCGGGTGATTTCCACTTCCAGCACGAGGTCCGGCGGTGGATCGGTTTCGATGTTGAATTCTTTCTTACCTCGCATAACCACTTCGTGCTGAATCCAGAAGCACTCGTCGGGCTCCAATCCTTTCTTCTTTTTTTTGCGTTTGAAAGTCATGCCCCCGGCTCCAAGTATTTCGACATGCAACTCTTCGACGAGGGCATCCAGAAGCTTTCGTAACAGATGCTTTCGCCGTTCGTGCTTGAAGGACAAAGTCATGATTTCCAGCCTTCCGCGGTCGTAGGTGATCTTGATCGGACGGTCCTGAAAGACGCGACCGATCAATTCGTAGTCTCGCCAGGAGACAGCGCTGATCACGAAGCGATTCTCGGCGTCGCGGCGTCGACGCGCGGTTTTGATTTTGGCCAAAGGTGCGGTCGTAGCTGTCGTCAAGAGATGTCCTCCAAGCGGAATGGCTGCTGGCAGACGTTTGCCCAAATCGAATCAAACACCACCGTTCGGCCAGCCCGCTGCGATCTGTTCTCGGACCCACACTTGAAAGTCGCGTAAAATCACTGCCTCGCCTTCATGACGCCGATTCCAGAAACTGACGAGGCAAGCGGGATTGAACAAGGGAAACGCCTGGCTGCGATCGTGTTCCACATCATCCTTGCCGTCGAGCCAATGCACGGAAAGGACTTGCCCGTTGAACCGCCAAACTTCGGGAACTCCCAAATCGGCGTAGATGCTCATCCGCGGCAGTGCGGCGCGAGAAACCTCCACTTCCAACACCAAATCCGGAGGCGGCATGGTTTCCAAATCGATCCGATCCGTTCCACGAACCGCGCTTTCGTTTTGAATCCAATAGCACTCGTCCGGTTCCAGTCCCCGCTTTTTCAAGCGACGTTTGAAGGTCATCGAGCCAAAGCCGCGAAAATTGATCCCGGATTCGAGTGCCAACAAAACAATCATCTGACCCAGCAGGTGCTTGAAGGATTCCTGCTTCGCCGACAAGGTCATGATTTCGAGTCTCCCGTGGTCATAGTTCACTCGCACCGGCCGATCTCGAAACACGCGGCCGATCCGTTCGTAATCGCGCCACGAAATGCGGTCGAACACGACACTGCGACGCCGTAATCTGGGACGTGGGGCTGTCAATGTCGTCATTTTCAAACTCCTTCACGGTTGTGGCACACGGGGTCGGGAGTCTTTTTCAGGTCGGCGGCAACTCGCCATCGTAGGTCGTGCGGCATCATCGCCGACCTGAAAAAGACTCCGGACCCCTTCGTTCGCGCCCTTCGTTCGCGCTACTTGGCCAGCTCGGTTTCGATCGCTTTGACGACTTCTTCCGAATCCGGCTGCACGCCGGTGCGGAAGCGGGCGACGACTTTGCCTTCTTTGCTGATGAGGAATTTTTCAAAGTTCCACTTCACCGGGCCGGCGTCTTTGGCGAAGGCATCTTTCGACGTGATCTGCTTAAACAGGTCATCGGCCTTGTCGCCGTTGACGTCGACCTTCGAGAACATGTCGAACTTCACGCCATAGTTCTTCTCGCAGAAGGCCGCGACTTCCTCATCGTCGCCTGGCTCTTGCTTGTTGAACTGGTTGCACGGGAAGCCGAGCACCGCCAAGCCTTTTTCGTTGTACTTCTCGTGCAGGGCTTCGAGCGGCTTGTACTGCGGAGTTGCTCCGCACTGGCTGGCGACGTTGACGATCAGCAGCACTTTGCCGTCGTACTTCTTGAAGTCCACCTTCTTGCCGGTGAGCGATTTCATCTCACGTTTCAACACGGGCGGAACTTCGGACTTCTTGTCCTCGGCAACGAGGACTCCGGCAAACATCACGGCACAGGCGAGGCAGGTCAGGGACGACAGTTTCATGGCAGGTCTCCAGGGTTGAGATGGAAAAGGTGGGAACATTGTGGCACGACGCTCCGAGCTTGTGAATCTTTCGAGCCGCGACCGTCAGGGAGTGTGACGGACGAGGACTTATGACCGCTCCCTGACGGTCGCGGCTCAATTCCTT
>JAYVSP010000609.1:0-6492 GCA_043775215.1 Planctomyces sp.
TGGATTCCAACGTCGCCACCGTCTCGATCACGGTCAACGCGGTGAATGACGCTCCGGTCGCGGTCGGCAACAGCTACTCGGTCAATGAAGACAACACGCTCAGCGTCGCGGCCTCCGGCGTGCTGGGCAACGACAGCGATGTGGACGGCAACTCGCTCACGGCCGTGCTGTTCAGCGGCCCGACGCACGGTTCGCTGACGCTCAACGCCAACGGTTCCTTGAGCTACACGCCCGACGCGAACTTCAACGGTTCCGACTCATTCACGTACAAGGCCAACGACGGCACTGTGAATTCCAACGTCGCTACCGTGTCGTTCACGGTCAATGCAGTGAACGACGCTCCGGTCGCGGTCGGTAACAGTTATGTAGTCAACGAAGACAACACGCTCACCGTCACGGTTGCCGGAGTTCTCGGCAACGACACCGATGTGGACGGCAACTCGCTCACGGCCGTGCTGGTCAGCGGCCCGACGCACGGCGCAGTGACGCTCAACGCCAACGGCTCGTTGAGCTATACGCCGATTGCGAACTTCAACGGCAGCGACTCGTTCACCTACAATGCGAACGACGGCACACTGGACTCGAACGTCGTCACCGTCTCGCTCACGGTCAACGCGGTGAACGACGCCCCGGTTGCGGTCGGCAACACCTACTCGGTGAACGAAGACAATACGCTCAACGTCGCGGTGTCGGGAGTGCTGGGCAACGACACCGATGTGGACGGCAACTCGCTCTCGGCGGTGCTCGTCTCCGGCACGGCACACGGATCATTGACGCTCAACGCCAACGGTTCCTTCAGTTACACGCCTTCCGCGAATTTTAACGGCTTCGACTCGTTCACTTACAAAGCGAACGACGGTGGGCTGGACTCGAATATCGCCACGGTTTTCATCACGGTCACCTCCGTGAATGACGCTCCGGTCGCGGCCGGTGAAAACTACAGTGTCAACGAAGACAATCCGCTCATGGTCCAGGCGGCCGGCGTACTGGGCAACGACACCGATGTGGACGGCGACTCGCTCTCGGCTGTACTCGTCAGTGGTCCGATACACGGATCGCTGACACTCAATGTCAATGGCTCGTTCAGTTACACGCCGGCCGCGGACTTCAACGGCTCCGATTCGTTCACTTACAAGGCGAACGGCGGCTCACTGAACTCGAACGTCGCGACCGTTTCGATCACGATTAACGCCATCGCCGATATCACGAACGATTCGCTGACAACCCTTGAAGACTTGGCGGTCACGGCCAATGTGATGTCTGGGACCGCCCGCGCAACCGCCGACACCTTCGAGAGCGGCTTGGCGGCAATTACCCACGTCACGCAAGGAGCCAATGGTACGGTCTCGTTCTTGGCGAGCGGCAGTGTGACCTACACGCCGAGTGCTGACTTCCACGGTTCGGACCTTTTTACCTACACGGTCACGTCTGGCGGTTCCACAGAGACCGCCACAGTCACTGTGACGGTCAATGCGGTTGCCAATATTACAAGCGATTCGCTGACGACAATTGAAGATTCGGCAGTGACCGCCAACTTGATCACCGGGACCAATGGCGCGACAAGCGACACTTTCAAGAGCAGCTTGCCGGCGATCACCGACGTCAGTCAAGGAGCGTACGGCTCTGTCACATTCTTGGCCAATGGCAGCGTGACGTATACGCCGAGCCCCGGTTTTAATGGGTCTGACTCGTTCACCTACACGGTGACATCGGGCGGTGTGACCGAGACCGCCACGGTCAGCGTGACCGTCGCTCCGAACTTACTGACCACGCGCGACATCGTGATGACCTCCGTGACGGCCAATGGCACAACGATGTTGACCGTGCAGTACCAGATTCTGAACGTGCCCGTCGTCGGCCACAACTTGAGTCTGCGGTTCCTGAAATCGACTGATACATTGTTCGACGGGGCTGATACCGACTTGAGCACGGTCACGATCAGCAATGCGGCAGACCTGACGGTCGGCGCGCACACGCTTAGCTTCACGATTGGTTCTCAAGTGCTGCTGCCGGGTGCGGGAACACCGGAAGTCCTCGCTGACTATTTCATCCTCGCCGTCGCCAACCCCGCCAACGAGATCGTCGAAACCGACAGCGATCCACTGAACACAGACAATACAGTGGCGTTCACCGGAGCCTACGCGAGCTTAAACAAGACCACGATCTACCTACACAGCGGTGCGGCAGCCGATACTGTCATACTCACCTATCCGGCCGCAAAATCAGGCAGTGTCGTGCTCGGCCTCGCTGGTTCAGTCAGTGCGAAATACACCTACACTTATAGTTCCGCGACTCAGTTCCGTGTGCGGACTCATGGCGGCAACGACACGGTAAGTGTCGTAAACCCGTCTAATCTGACCGCCCGGTCGATGGTGGAATTCGGTGGCGACGGCAACGATACACTCAACGGGGCGGGCGGTGTCGACACCTTGAATGGTGGAGCGGATGACGATGTGCTGAGCGGCGGCTTTGGGAATGATTCGCTCGATGGTGGTACTGGTCCCGGCATCGACACGCTAACGGAATCGGGCAACGTCAGCTTCACGTTGACCAATACGAGTCTGAAAGGAGTCGGGTCCGACAAACTCGCAAATCTACAAATCGCTAACCTGACCGGTGGCACGAGTGCCAACACCTTCTGGGTCAGTGGCTGGACTCATGGCGGCAGTTTCAACAGCGGCGGCGGCGTTGGCAGCGACACGATTGTCGCCAGTAAGACTGTCGGCAATGTGGGCTTTACGCTGTCGGATTCGAGCCTGCAAACCTCTGATGGAATGAATCTCTCTCTGAACGGCATCAAGAAGGCGAAGCTTACCGGTGGAGCCGGGGCCAATTCCTTTACGGCGAGCGGCTGGACCAATGCGGCGACACTCTCTGGCGGCGGCGGCACCGACTCTCTCTTCGTCATGCGCGATGCCCAACTGACGACGTTAACGCCGGTCTCGCTTGCAACAATCGACTCGGGGACTGTCTTCGGAGTACTGACGCTCTCCGGAATCGAAGTGGCTCAGCTCACCGGAGGAGCGGGGGATAACCTCTTCACCGTCTCGAACTGGATCGGCACTGGCTCGGTCACAGGCGGCGGCGGCACTGACACTGTCGTCGCGGAACACAATGCCAACTTCTCATTGGCCGACACGCAGTTGACCCTGAAGAGCGGGAAGACCACCCTCCTCAACATGCAGCTCTCCGGGATCAGCATCGCAAACTTGACCGGTAGTTCCACCAACAACGTCTTCAACATAGGAGCGTGGACGGGAACCGGGACGCTCAGTGGTTTGGGCGGCAATGATCGTTTGGAAGCCAGTCGCGACACCGACATGACGCTGACGGATACCACATTCGTCTCGGCTGGCTTCGGCATGTTGACGCTCAGCAGTGTCGAGACCGCGAGCCTCATCGGCGGCAACGGCGCGAACAAGTTGATCGCGAACGACTTCACGCTCGGCAGCGTGACACTGCAAGGTGGCAACGGTGATGATGTGCTGATCGGTGGTTCCCAGAACGATTTGTTGGTCGGCGGCGATGGCCGAGATCTGTTGATTGGCGGCTTGGGAGGCGACACGCTGGGTAGCACTGTGCTGCCGGACGACAACCTTGGCGACGACCTCTTGATCGCTGACTCCAGTTCGCTCAGCAGCGACCTCGCAGCCTTGAACGCGATCATGGCCGAATGGACAAGCGCGAACGATTATGCCACACGAGTCGCCAATTTGCAGAACGGCGGCGGGGCTAACGACAGTACGCGGCTCGACAGTTCGACCGTGCAGGACGATTTGTCGGCCGCCGAAAATCGAACCGGTGGTGCCGACAACGACTGGTTCTTCCGATCTGCCAGCGATGTGTTGTCTAACTTCGACGTCGGTCTCGCCGAGATCCTGACGGCCATTTGATGTACCTTTCAGAATCTCCGCCCGCACTTGCTTCCACGACGCGGACAGCGAATAGCTCAATTACAGACGATCAGCACGCTCGTGGTAATCGATCAGAATTCGATCTTTACCCATCTGGGGCTTGTTCACTATCGTCCCGCCCCCCTTCGTGTCGGAGTCTTGCTCCGGCACCTTTGTACTCGCGGCATTTCTTCTCTCCTCTGTACCCTCTGTACCTCCAATTCTGGAGTCGCCTCATGACGCGTCCGTCATCGGTCCGCCAACTGGGCTTCGTGCTGATCATCGTCATCACGGGCACGTTCTCCACCGGTTGTGCCAGCTTGAACAGCATGCAGCGGTCAGAGTATCAAGCGATGAAACATGCCGGAGTCGCCGTGGAGGAGAAGGATCCCGTTTTGGGCGTGGTTCTGGGAGTCCTGCCAGGCGGCGGTTCGTTCTACACGCGCCAGTGGGGACTCGGAGTCGCCGACCTCCTCCTGTGGCCAACCTCAATCCTCTGGGATCCCTTTGCGGGTCACAGCGGCGCCGAAGTGATCAACTACGACGTCTCCCGAGCCCACGTGAAACAGGCCAAGGCACGCGAATTGGCCGAGCTGGAAAATCAACTCGAAGACAACAAGATTACTCAGGCGGAATTCAACGGGCGGCGGCGGAACATCGAATCACAATTTGACTTCGACTAGTTCGTCTTCACGACTTAAATCACGGGTTGTGAGCGGCAAGGCACTAGCCGCCGGTCGTGCCGCACCACCGGCACTAGCGCCTTGCCGCTCACTCACATGAACCCGAATTCGTAGTCTTGAAGACGCACTAGTTCCTCACATCAACGCAGACGATCTCTTTGTCGTCTCGCAGATACAATCGCCCTTGGGACAAGGCGGGAGCTTGGCGGGTTGAACCGAGGACGTTCATGCGGCCGAGTTCCTCATAGCGTTCGGGAGTCGCTCGCGCGATGACCAGTTCGCCTTTCATCGTAGTGATGAACAGCTTGCCGTCGGCGGCGATTAGATTGCCCTTGCCGAAACGAGGCACTTGCCACAGTCGTTCGCCGGTGGCCGCGTTGATGCACGTCAAATGCGTGACCGGACCGGCTCCGCCAACGTTGTCCATGCCATACAAGTGGCCGTCCAACAGCATTGACGTCTGCCATTCGTTGCGCAGAACGCTCTTGGAGCCGAACGAATCCCACACCGTGCTGATCTCAAATCGGTCGACCTGCGGCTTCAGTGCGAGTAACACACTTCCGTGATTCTCGCCCGACGAGAGAAAGACCTGACCGTTGATTTCCAGCGGCGCCGCGATGTTGCACTGATAGTTTGTCTCATACGGATAACGCCACAGCACCGCACCTGTCGCGGGCGCAACTCCGAGTGCCGAGTTACCCGTGAAGGCGACGATTTGCGAGCGACCGCCGACGTTCAACAGCGCCGGTGACGAGTATCCGGCCGGATCGTTGCCCGCCGTCCAGAGCTGCTTGCCGGACTTCGTGTCGTAAGCCACGAGAGTCCCCTTCGCGGCTCCGACGGTGACGATGACTTGCTCGCCAATGACCAACGGTGAGCAGGCCATCCCGTATTCCGCTTCTTTGCCGGCGAGGTCAGCAAGGACTTTGTGCGACCAGATCAGCTTGCCGTTCCGAAAATCGATCGCTGCCAAAATGCCCTCGCCCGTGAAGACGAAGACGCGATCACCAGAGATCGCCGGCGTCGCGCGAGGGCCGTTGCCCATCGGGTTGCGGTATTCGGGAGCGATCGCCGATTGCCAAACCGACTCGCCCGTGTTTGCATTCAGCGAGATCAGCCACTGCTTCTCTTCGCGCTGGACCAGCGTCAACACTCGACCACGACTGACAGCCAGGCCCGACATGCCCGCTCCACCGGGCACGCGCCAGACAACTTTCGGCCCCTCTTCGGGCCAGCGGTCAAGCAGTCCTGTCTCGCTCGACCGACCGTTGCGCTGTGGACCGAGAAACTGTGGCCATTCCCCCGCCGCATCATCTTGCACTTTGCCAGTCGGCGGTTGAGCAACGGCGTCATGAGTATTCAGTGAGAGAACAACAGACAAGAAGACCGCCACCGCGATCACCATTCGCTGACCCAACCGTTGCATATTTGACATCGTTTCCTCCTGAGACTTCTTCGATTTTGAAAGTTGTTGCAGTAAGGTCAAGCGGGCAGGTCGCCGGCTGGTGCGATGACGACCGTTTGTCGGCTATTGCTGTAGTTCAGGTAGAAATACTGAAAGAGCCGCGGGTGGCAAGGACGGCATAGGACATTTCACGTCCGACAAATTCCGCTGAGCATTTCCAGCGAAAGACTTCTGGCGCACGGCGAAACTCCAACTCAACTTCATGCAGACGATAGTGGCATAACTGGTTCCCTTATGGGAGTTGAGTGGACTCGCAACAGTCTAATCGGTAACGAGTGAATGTCTGAAGCCGAAAGCCAGCGCGGCCGAGCCGCAAATCACAAATCCGAAGGTCGAAATCTCAAGGAAAATAGAACCTCGAAATCTCAAAATGTCTGTGGCCGCTTCGATTGCAAAGTTGCCCGCAGCATTTTTTGAATTCTTTGGTGCTTGGGATTTCTTGCCTGAAAAA
>JAYVSP010000610.1:0-11448 GCA_043775215.1 Planctomyces sp.
TCTTGCTGTCGATCTCCAATTCGACCTCGACCAGATCGCCGCTCTTGAGCGTCGCGAGGTTCGCCAGTTCGGATCGCTCGTACTTCTCAACCTTCTGGCTGACGACCTGTCCGCGCGAGCCGGCCACGTTGATCTTCTTCTCAACCGGGGTGAGCTTGTAGTACTGCCGCTGGACCTTCACTTCCAAGCCGGCTTTCGTGATGAAGTCTTCGAGCGTGAAGTTGGTCAGGTAGGCGTTGAAGTAGAGGGGATTTTTGATTTTTAATTTTTGATTTTCGATTTCTGATTGAGCGAGCAACGGTTTTTTCCGCAGTTCGATGACATGCTGGCCGTCAGCGAGTGCCTCGCCTTCGAGCACGAACTTATTGTTGAAGCCGAACAGCGTTTCGGGAGTGATCTCGACTGTCTGCTTCAACTGGCCGTCGACCAGGACTTCGACTTGCAGATTCGGCTTGTCCTCGCCGCTTTGCTTCAGGTACTCCGCCATCGCCTCAATGCAGATGGCCGTGTCGCGCGTGCTGTTCCAGTAGGTCGCGTGCTTGCGGTTGTTGAGCAGGTATTTCACCAGCCGCGACGCCCGCTCATCTTGTGCGTCGACGCGGCTCAGCAGCTTCAGGTAGTAGCCGTTGGCCTCGATGTCGCTGCCGTACCAGTGCCACCAGTAGTTGTCTTCGGGCAGCTTGAGATACGCCGTTTGATTCTCGTCGTCTTGGACGACGAACTGCTCGATGTTCTTAAGGATCATCGCCAGTTTCTCGGCCTGCTTCTGCTTGTGCAGAGCGAGACCGAAGACCGCTTTCGCGTAGACTGGCAGGTGAACTCGGTCGCGATACAGGAACTCCAACATATCGGCGTTCGCGTGATCGGCGTCGCCGAGGGCCATGTAGATGAGGGCATCCAGCGCGTCGGCGTGTTCTTTCCACGGATGTGTTTTCGACGGAGCGTTCTTCAGCTTTTGGATCTCACTCGCCTGATACCGCTTGAGCCATTCAACTCCGCGCTCCAGCACTCCTGGGACGATCGCGATGTCGTTCTCGCGAGCGATCTGTAAGCCATGCACAACTACCGCCGTCGTGTGCGGGTACGAGTGCTCGCCCCAGCCGCTGAACCAGCCCCAGCCGCCGTCGCTGACTTGCATCTCGGTCAGCCGTTCGAGCCCGCTTTTAACCATCGTCGTGACTTCGTCTGCGTCGAAGACGGGGTTGCGATCGAAACGTTTCCATTGTTTCGCACGTTCGACGTCGTCGCCAATTTCCTGAGCGTTCAAGTTCGTCCGCTTGTCTTTGATGGCCTTCAGGTCGAGACCCATGTTCCGCAAGATGCGATGCGTGACGACAGTCGGCAGAAAGCGATTGAGCGTTTGCTCGGTGCAGCCATAGGGGTAATCGACCATGTACGGCAGCGCATCGACCATCGCCCCGGCCAGCGTCGGCGAATATCGCACTTCGAGGCGCGATTGATTCACACGGCGTTCGGTCGGCACTCGAATCGTTACGCTGCCGGATGACTTGTCGGGACGAATCACGCCGGTCCAAGATTCGGTCTTCAACATGCCATGAACGTAGACCGGGAACTTCATCTCCATCGCATCGGACTCTTCGTCGGTGAGCCCCTTCATGCGGACGGTCAGTTGGCCTTCATCGACAATCGCGATGCGCCAATCGACGCGCTGCTCGCCACCTGCCTTGACCATCACCTTCTGCGTCGTCGGGCCGAGCGTTTTGACTGGCACGCCTTCCAGTTCCAGCACCGCTTCGACTTGCTTGTCGATTTTCAGATAGTTGTGGACGTTGGCCGACAGCACGACTTCGTCCTTTTGCACAAAGAACCGCGGTGCTTGCAGACGGACGAGCAGATTCTTTTTCGTCGTGATCTCGGCTTCTCCCTGACCGACTTTCGTGCCGTGACCGAGCGCCCAGCATTTGACCTTCCAGCCGGTGAGTTGTTCGGGCATCGTCAGTGCGACTTCGGCGAGGCCGTCTTTGTTGGTTGTGACCGCTGCGGCCCAAAACGCCGTGTCCGCGAAGTTCTTGCGAATCGTTGGCTGAATCATGGCCGGCCCCTCGGGTGCGCCTCCTTCTTGCTCGCCGAGGGCGTACTCGCGCGCCAGCCCGTCAACCGCCTTGTCGCCTGCCGCTCCGTTATCGGCCAAAGAATTGGGTCGCGCATCCGCCTTGCGCATCATCATGCGGTTGCCGTTCATGCCACCACCGAAACCACCGGGAGCTGCCGCTGCCATCGGCACGCCACGACCGCTCGAACGTGTCGCGGTTTGCATGCCCTGTGCCAGCATCTCCTCGACAACCTGCGCTCCAAACACACCAAGATCGCTCATGGGGATTTCGCCGCTCTTCACCAGGTTGTAGGTGTGACGAGCGAGGCTCGATTCGGTCTGGGGTTGATGCTGCCGACGCCACTTCCAGAAGAAGTCTTTGATCTCCGGCACGTTCGAGCCGCCGGAGATGTATTCGAGCGACTTGTCGTAGATGCTCAGCACCGTCGAACCGACGAACGGTTTTCCGTCGAAGCCAGTCAGTTTCACTTGCACCTTCGCGGGCGAGCCGGGTTTGTACTCGTCCTGACTCGGCTGCACGGCAACGTTCAGCACACGCTTCTCCGGCGGGACGACGAGTTCGCGAATCTCCTGATGCAGTTGCCCGTCAGCGACTCGCACCGCCTCAATGAAAAAGTTCGGCATGTCGCGAGCGACGACCTCGATTTGCTCGACGTGACTTTTGCCGTCGAGACGAATCAACTTCGGAGGCAAACAAATCCCATTGGTCGGACGCAGGAACAACAGCACCGCGCCGCCCGCTTTGTTGGTGTTGATCAGCAACCGGACCTTCTCGCCCGGAGCGTACTCCTTCTTGTCGGTGACCAGTTCCAGATCATTGAATCGGAATTCACTGCCATCGAAGCCCTCGCCGCGTACGACAAACAGATACCCACCTTCTTGCTCTCGTAGAGCGGGCGGCTCGCCTGCTCTACGAAGCTTATACGACAACCGGTACTGCCCCGCCTTGGACGCCTTCATCTGTTGCCGTGCGTAGCCTTCAGCGTTCGTATCAAGCTTCCAGCTTTGCACGACCTTCTCGACTGGCTGGTTGTCTTTGTCATACGTGATGGAAAACAAAGTCAACTCGCCGGTGCCGACGATCGGCTTTTGATCGAGCGTGTGCGCCGTGAACTCGGCCAGCACATCGTCGCCCACGCGGTAGTGGCCGTGATCGACCCACGCGAAGACTCGGAAGGGCTGTCGCGCGACGAGCACGTTGCCCGTGCCGACGATCGTCCGGCGCGACTGATCGACGACCTCAGCCGTGATCGCATACGAGTGATCCGTGTCGGGATGCACTTCCTTCGCGAGAGCCGTATCGAACTCGACTTTCAGCGTGCCGTCTTCGCCGATTTCTCCTTCACGTTCGGCGACAACTTCGGGAGGTTCTTGACCGCGGCCCCACCACATCGGGATCGGCCGCTTGCAGCCCCAGCGCGACCAACCGGGATACCAGGCGTAATCGCTGGCGTACCACCAATAGCCGCGACCGTAGAACCAGTCCCACGGTGCTCGCGGATACCACTCACTGCTGTGGCTGGTGCGCAAGACCTTGTACTTCACTTTGGCCTTCGTGACGGGTGCTCCGAAATAGTATTTGGCTTGAATCGTCGCCGTGATTTTCTCGCCGAGCGAGACCGGTTCCTTCGGAGCTTCGATCTTCACCTCGAATTCGGGCTTCTTGTATTCCTCGACGCGGAAGCTGCCACCGCCGTGATTGACCACGAGCGTTTGCCACACGCCGAGCTGTGCGTCCTTCGGCAATTCGTACTCGCCGTTGAGGCCGCCGAAGTCATCCGTCTTGAACGACTTCTCCAGGACTTTTTCGCCCTTTGGATTCTGAATCTGCACGGTGAAGTCGCGGTTGGCGAAGCTAGACGTGTCCGGCTGATCGTATTTGGCGTGCTGAATCCAGAACTTGAATTGCACCTTCTGAGCCGGCCGATACACCGGCCGATCAGTGATCGCGAAGACTTTCGTAGCGTTGTATTCCGGGTCGTGGCGATTCTGATACCAGACGTTGGTAAAGCCGTGATACGCCAGCCGCCCGGCGTCGGTCCGCGCGATGATGACCCATTGATGGTCGTTCGGCTGTTGAGCTTGCCCCAGCGTCACGATGCCGTCGGCGTTCGTAAACTCGGAGAAGTTCTTGGTGATGATTTTCCATTGCTGCTTGTTCGGCGCGACTTGCTCCTGTTTCCAGCCGAAGTATTCGAGGTTGGCCTTCGCGACCGGCAACCCCGTGACCGCATCACAAACGAAGTAGAACGCTTGTTGGTCGAGATGCTTTTTGACGATCACCGTGTCCGCGACCCAGACAATAATGCGGCTGAGGTTGCCGTCCTTCATCTGAGCCTGCACCAAATACGCTCCCGGCTTTTGTAGCGGCGTTGCGACGGTAACTCGATCGTCGACGTAGTTCGGTCGCGGTGTCAGCTTGAGATCCCACTCGGCCACTTTGTCACCAACGTATTGCTGCTGGTTCTCTTGGACGATGCGGTGTCCGATGTCCTGAATATTCATCTGCTGCCAATTGACCTGTGCTGGGCTGCTCTTGAGATACTTCTTCACATCCTCCAACAGGTTGCCGACCTTCAACTCGTGAGCCGTAAATTTGACGGCGTCTCCATTGCGGAAGCGGAAGTCGAGCGTCGCTCCTTTGCCGGCGGCCTGCGTGGCCGAACCTTCAAAGCGGCCCCAGTTCTTGATGATCTGATCGTGAGCCTTCTGCCGATACGCGTCATGCCCGGTCCCATACTCGGCGATGGCTTGCTTCCACGCCTCGACGGCCTTCGGATACTGCCGCCGGTTCTCGTAGAAGTGAGCGACCTGATCGCGAGCCTGCCCGCCCTGATCGCTCTTGCCGCCACCGATGACCTGTTGCCAAATGCGGAAGTGATTGAACTCGTCGGGGAGCTTGAATCGCTTCACACCAGTTGCCAGCCGCGCGATCGTTTCGTCTTCGGTCAGAGTGTGCAGCGCAAAAGTGCCGGACTTCGCTTTGTCGTCCTTCGCGGCATCGTCGGTGAAACGACTGAACCAACTGAAGTGAGCCATCGTTTCCACGCCGAATTGGCTTTGCAGGAATCCCGCAAACGCCATCAAGACTTCGTTGCGGCGAGTGGCATTCAGTTCCATCGTCTGGGCCAGCATCCAGCGCCAGCGTTCGCCGTCGGATTTCGCATCGGCGTAGTTCTTCGGCGTCGCGTGATAAATTGGATTGCCATCCGCATCGACCGGAGCACCCTGCGGCTGACTTCCTCGCCACCAGAAGTAGCCGTCTTCGTAATCCGGCAACTGCGTGATGTCAGTCAGGACTTGCAGCTTCCACGGTGCGTAATAGCCGGTGCCAGAAATCAACACCTGTGCGAACTGCCAATGAAACTCGGCCGCCGCGGCTTTATCGTCGTCTTTCAGAGCCAGTGGCATCGCTTGCACCAGCAACTGCAAGGCTCGCACGCGATCCCGATCGAGGGCATGCACATGCCGGCCGTCACCACCGCGATGTCCGCCGCGGTGAAATTTGCCGGCGATGATCACGCCGTTGTGATCGACGTTCAGATACGATTGCGCGGCCGCTTGCAACAGTCGCCAATTTGACTTGTGGACGTCGATTGCCTTTTCGCGGAAGTCGTCGATCTCGTCGACTCGGCCGAGGTTCTGCAAGCACTGGACGCCGCCGTTGAGCGTCTCGGGCATCTCCCGCGCCGGCGCATTGGAGTCCAGGCTCAGCTTGCGAAAATCTTCCAATGCATCCTTGAAGTTGCCTGCGTTCATCTTTTTTTGAGCCTCTTGCAAACTCGGCGGTTTCTGATCGGCCCCGATTGCCCAGACTCCCAGAATCGCGACAGCCAAACAGCCGCACGCCAGCAAAATGATTCGACGCATCATTGCATCCTATCGAGAGGAGAGTTCGGGTTTTTGCAGAATGATCGAGGGCAGAATGATGTGAAGGTCGATCGACTCACACATCATTCTGCCCTCCATCATTCTGCCAAGTTTGCGAAGTTTGCCGTTCGACGACCGGACGTTCCCAAAAGTTCCACGGCGTTACGCAGGCACCCCTTCAATCACTCGCTTCCAGCGATTGGGGACGCCGCGCCAGGTGGCTTGATACGTCTCTTCCAGCGGCACGTTGACATAGTACTCGGGTGTGAGAAACAACGGCATCTCGGGGATCGGCTCGCCCACGGCGATCGGCTCAAAGTACGCCGTGCTGATGCGATCGCGGCAATAGGCGGACATGCCCAGCGGCTGCTCCTTGGTCACCGAGTCGGGACAGTGGCCACACCAATCGCTCCAGAACGCGAAATGCAGCCCCTTGGGGTCGCACGTCCCAGGAGGAAACAAATCCAGAATCATCAAATGGCAGCCCAGATCGAACGCATCCAGCAACTTCTTCAAGAATTGTTCGGCGGCGTGCCGGCAATCCTTGTTACCGGGCGAAACCACTTCGATGAACGCGACCAGTCGATCATCGGAGACATGATGAATGGCGACTCGATCGGCCTTCGTGGCGTAATGATTCTCGTCCGACTGTGTCGTGAAGCGGACTTTCGGTGCCTTGTTCTTGACGGCCATCACAGCCGTCCCGCCGCCGCTTCCATTTCCCGGCCAATGCTGATCCACCGGTTCAAACGATTCCAGTGTGACCACATCCGGTTCGCGCCCGCCCGTCCGCTGTTCGGCCAGCGCATAGTAGCCCTCCGGCATCCGGCCATCGTTCAGTGAGTCGCTGATGCGTCCGACCCAACGTTGATGAAAATCGTGAAAAATCCCTGACGGGACTCGGGTCCAATCGTGGGCAGGCATGATGACATTCCTTTTCGGGTCCATCAGTCAGCACATCGGCACGGGAATGAGCGACTTCAAGGTCAGAGCATAGTTGTCTGTCAAACGGGAAGCCAACGATGCCTCTCGGCCAAAGCGGGAACATCGAGTTGCCAGCCAGTGCCTCGCTTTCCTCTCAGGCTCGCGGTTGATTCAATGCCCGCCTCAATCCTGGCCGGATCACGGACGGCCGCAAGAAGTATGCCGCATGTTTACGACGCCAGATAAACAAGAAACGATCGATGCCGACCGCACCCACGAAGGTGCGGGACGCGAGTGGATCGTGGACGCGAGCGGTTGCTCGCGCGAACGACTGCGGTCGCTGGAGTCTGTGCGAGACGTTTGCGATCGTGCGATTCGCGAACTGGAATTGCAGGTCGTCGGGCATCCGTTGTGGCGACAGTTTCCAGAACCGGGCGGCGTGACTGGACTGTATTTACTCAGCGAGTCGCATCTCGCTTGCCACACTTGGCCCGAATTGGGCTTGGCGACGTTCAATTTGTTCTCGTGCCGGCGTCGCGGCGATTGGCCGTGGGCGGTTCGGCTGAGCGAGATGCTCGGTGCGGATTCAGTTTCGGTGCGTGTCGCGGAGCGGGGAGTGCTGTCTGCGGAGGCGGTGGAAACTTGGGAAGGAGCGACCGCATGAAGAAGCGGATCGTGGCTTGTCCCGCGTGCGCCGCTCCGGTTGAGTTTCAGCTCAGCACGGCGCTGGTCACAGTGTGTGAATTCTGCCGATCGGTCGTCGCGCGAGCCGACAAGAAGGTTGAAGATCACGGCAAGGTTGCGGACTTAATCGAAACGAACTCGCCGATTCATCGCGGTCTTCTGGGGAAGTTTCACAAGAAGCGGTTCGAAGTTGTAGGCCGCGTGCAGTATCAACATCCTGCCGGCGGCGTGTGGAACGAGTGGTATCTGCGATTTCCGGCGGACAAGGTCGGCTGGTTGGTGGAAGCTCAGGGAAAGTTCTATCTGATGTTTGAGAAACGCTTCGCCGAGGAGGCGGAGTTGCCCAGCTTTGAATCGCTGACGGTCGGCCATCGCTTTCAATTGCCTTCCGGCGGTGGTTTCAGCGTTGCCGAAAAAGGGGTCGCGACGGCTCGCGCGGCGGACGGCGACATCCCGTGGGCATTTCGTCAGTACGCCGATCATCGCTTTGCCGACCTGCATGGTGACGGCGATGAATTCGCGACGCTCGAATACAGCGAGTCCCGTCCGCGCGGCTACTTCGGCCGAGAGGTCTCACTCGCGGAATTGAATCTGGAAGGGGAAGACTGGGCGACGCCGCTTCCAGAAGGGGCAAATTCTTCCGCTCTGCACGTCAACTGTCCGCACTGTGGCGGCCCGCTGACGTTGCACGCCCCCGATCAGTCGCAGCGAGTCACCTGCCCCAGTTGCCGCTCACTGCTCGACTGCGGGCAGGGGAAACTGGAATACCTCAAGACGCTGAACCTCCCCGTGGTCAAGCCGGTGATTCCGCTCGGCTCGGTCGGCAAGCTGTTCGACATCGAATACACGGTCATCGGATTCATGGAACGTTTCGCCGTTTGGGAGGGGAAGAAATTTCCGTGGACCGAATATCTACTCTACAACCCAGCGAATGGCTTTCGGTGGCTCGTTTGCAATCAAGGTCATTGGAGTTTCGTGGAGTCGATCCCGCTCTCGAAGGTGACGAATCGCGGCGACCTTCGTGCGACCTTCGACAATACTCAGTTCCGCTTATACGACCGAGGCACGGCCTACGTCCGATTCGTCGTCGGCGAATTCTATTGGAGGGTCACCACTGAAGAATCGGTCGAGTCCGCGGACTACATCGCACCGCCACGCATGATGTCGTTCGAGACGACGACGTCCGAAAAGGGTGAAGAGATCAACGTTTCGATCGGAACGTATCTCACAATCGAGGTAATCGAGGCGGCATTCAATCTGAAGGACGTGCCTCGACCATTCGGCGTCGGCACGATTCAGCCGTTGCCGAATCGGGCGGACGTTTGGGGCCTGTGGATCTGCTTCGCATCGCTGCTGGCGGTGCTGGATTACTTCTTCGTATCGGGGGCCGTGAAACAACCCGTGAATCAGTTCCATTTCTTTGTGGCACAGATGTTCGTCTTCGCGTTCCCGATGCTGATGTGGTTTGGCCGCCGGGCATTCGAGGTCAATCGCTGGAGCAACAGCGACTACAGCCCGTATGCCACGAGCGAGGAGGAGTGAACCGATGCTGAAAAACATTTCGCCGTTGGGCTGGAGTTACCTCACCTACTGCCTGTTCGCGTGTGGGTACTTCACCGCCGCGGCGATTGGCGGCTGGAAGGGACTGAGCCTCGACTTTGTACCGGGCTCGGGTTACGGCAATTCCTATTCAGGTTCTGGCGGCTCGTCGTACGGCCGCAGTTCAGGCGGCTCTTGGGGAGGAGGCAAATAGTGATGAGTTTCGATTCCATTTCCGGCTGGATGTTGCCGGTCACGTTGGCCTTTGCGGAGGACGCCGTCGTCATGGACGGAGCAGCTCCGGTGAAGCTGTGGGTGCATTTGCTGGCGGCCGTCGTCTTCTCGCTGGTCGGCGTCGCCGTGCTGGCGATTTGCTTCAAGCTCATGAGCAAGCTCTCGCCGTTCTCGATCAAGAAAGAGATCGAAGAGGACCAGAACGTCGCGCTGGCGATCATCATGGGAGCGGTCATCATCGGCATGTCGATCATCATCGCAGCGGCGATTCTGGGCTGAGGTAGGTCAGGCTTTCCAGCCTGACCCGTACGGTAATCCGACGTCCGTTTTTGAACGGGCCTCATCAAGACCACCTCAACCGTTGATCGGGTCAGCCTGGAAAGGCTGACCTACTGGCTGACATCATGTCCGACGAACCGATGAATCGCGCGCCGTTGTTCTTGCTGTACCTCAACGTGCTGATCATCGCATCGTGCGGGTTGGTCTACGAGTTGCTGGCCGGCACGCTCGCGAGTTACCTGCTGGGGGATTCGGTCACGCAGTTCTCGTTGGTGATCGGCATCTACCTGTCGGCGCTTGGGGCCGGAGCATGGATCTCGCGGTTCGTGGATGAGCGGCTGGCTCGCTGCTTCATTGAGGTTGAGTTGGCCGTCGCGCTGATCGGTGGCCTGTCGGCACCAGTGCTGTTTCTGGCCTTCTCATCCGTCGGTACGTTTCGAGTTGTGCTGTACGGCATTGTGTTCGCGATCGGGACACTCGTCGGGCTAGAGTTGCCGCTGCTAATGCGGTTGCTGAAAGATCATCTCGATTTTGAAGACCTCGTCTCGCGAGTGCTGGCGTTCGATTACCTCGGAGCGTTGTTTGCGTCGCTGTTGTTCCCGATGTTCTGCGTGCCGAGGCTAGGCTTGGTGCGGACGTCGCTGCTGTGCGGTTTGTTGAACGCGGCCGTCGGCTTGTGGGGGACGTATTTGCTGCGACCGTTGCTGTCGTCGCGTGGGCTGAGCGGTCTGCGCGGTCGAGCCTGCCTCGTGATCGGCCTGCTGATCGTGGGGATCATCAAGGCCGACAGCCTGACGACTCTGGCCGAAGAGCGTGTGCTGGGTGAGCCGATCGTGCATGCCGAATCGACGCCGTATCAGCGGATCGTACTGACTCGGAACGCACGGGGCTTTCAGCTTCATCTCAACGGGCATCTGCAATTCAACTCGGTCGACGAGCACCGGTATCACGAAGCGCTCGTGCATCCCGCGTTATCGTCGGTGAAGTCGCCGCGGCGAGTGCTCGTGCTCGGCGGCGGCGACGGGTTAGCAGTGCGCGAGGTTCTGCGATACCCGTCGGTCGAATCAGTCACGCTGGTCGATCTCGATCCGGGGATGACGTCGCTGGCGGATCGCTTCCCGCCGCTGGCGGAGTTGAGCCGCTCGTCGCTGAAAGACCGCCGCGTAACGATCATCAACGAGGATGCGTTCCTGTGGGTGGGACGAGACACACACATTAGCCGGAACGCGCTAGCGTCCGGTTCCATGCAGGAGAAGCCAGATCGCGAGGAACCGGACGCTAGCGCGTTCCGGCTAATCGAAAAGTTCGACACCGCGATCATCGACTTTCCCGATCCCGGCACGTTCTCGGTCGGCAAGCTGTACTCAACCCGGTTCTATCGCATGCTCCGCGAACGTCTGAAGGCCGATGCCGTCATCAGCGTGCAATGCACGTCGCCGCTGGTCGCTCCGCAGTCGTATTGGTGCATCGTAAAGACGCTCGAATCGGTCGGCTTCCACGTTCGGCCGTACCACGCCGCCGTGCCGAGTTTCGGTGAGTGGGGCTTCGTCCTGGCCTCAGCCGCTCCACTTCCGGAACAGTTGAGCCTGTCGACCGAACTCATCGGACCGTCGCGGTTCTTGACCGACAAGATTCTGAACAGCATGTTCGATCTGCCGCCCGATCTCGCTCGCGTCGACGCGGAAGTGAATCAGCTCAACAACCAAGTGCTGGTGCATTACTACGACCAAGAGTGGGGAGCGATGAAGTGACTAACTCTGGTGCTGACGATTCAACGTAGGGTGGGTCGAGTCATCGAGACCCACCATGACTGTCTCATCGTTGGTGGGTCTCGATGACTCGAC
>JAYVSP010000611.1:0-5758 GCA_043775215.1 Planctomyces sp.
TCGGAGTATTCGTTTAACCGCTACGCCAACGGCGTGCGCGCGACGTAAGTCGTGATTCCACGTCGCGCCCACGCCGATGGCGTTGGGGTTAAACAAGTAATTCGACAGTCTCCTTGCGGCCTGGAGAATTCGCAGGAAAGCAGAATCATCCGACCAACAGAGGTCGGGCTACGGACAGAAGAAACCGCGACATGTCGGACGTTATCTGCAGCGACCCGCGAACTCAATTTGCCGCACGGATTCCATCCAGTTCGTGGGAAGGATTTCCGTTGCAGGATGCCCCGCAGTGCTTGGTGTGGGCTTGGTTCAAGCCGCCGCACATGCCCAGCGGTTTGATCCTGACGATCCCCGATGAAACATTTCAAGGAATCCCGCATCCTGATTTGTTGACGATGCGAAAGCTACTGCAAGCCGCAGGAATCGACCCGCACGGCGTGGCAATGTGGTCGATGTACGGCGTCGGTTACGACAGCATGCTGGGGACATCGCCGCTCTTGAATCAACCGATCCCCGCACCGACGCCAGGTGTCGATCGCAATATCGTCGTCTACATTCATCCGCCGGTCATGGCTCCGCCACCTGTGAGCCTTCCACCAGCCATGCCGATGAATCCGGCGGCGGTGACACAACCCGCTGCGAACACGGAACTCCACGAGCGAATCGGCACCGACTGGAATGCCAGTATTCAGCTCGAAAAGGAAATGGATTCACTCCGCAAGCAACTCGCGGGGATGTCGAGCAAGCTCAATGCCTTGAACCGCGACTTGACGCCGGAGGAAAGTCGGCAGGCTGATCGACAAGACCACGATGATTGGCGAGACGCTCGGCGGTGGCTGCGAGATGCCTCCAGCAAGTTGTCTCGCTTCATCAAAGAGTGCGACGTTGGCGACACTGTTTACGTCGGCAAGAAGAAGTGGTTTGAACAAATCTACGAACAAGTCGTCATCCCACGTCAGCCCATGAACGGCCTGGATCAAGTCCGCCACGAATTTGAAACGCATCGCAAGAATCTGCAAACGCTCGTCAACAACATGCGCTCGACCATGTCGAACGCCGCTCAAGATGGCGAACGTCGCTCTCAGCAAGTCTTGGCTCGCATCGCCGGCAAGAAAAACGCGCCTCGATCAAAACACTGACACGAGAAGCAGCCCTGCGCAACGACAAGCGGCAGAAAAGAATTTGTTTCCGAGCATTGCCAGTGATGACTTACGCGGGATGCGTGCTTTGAATCAACGAGTGGAGCGCTTGATTGACGGTGACCGCCAGAAAAGCCGCATCTGCCGAACGGCTGGAGTCGCCGTGTTGTTCAGACGGATTCTGTTTGTGATTCGTTGTTCCGTGATTGAAATGGCCGAGCAATTGCCGCAAGGAAACATATTCGTCGTTGGGGCATCACGCCATCGGCCGCCAACGACCATAACTCGCCAAAGAGCATCGCTGCCCTTACGGCACGTCCCACCACCAGCGACGTGCCGTGCGGGGTCGGGAGACCCGCGCACAACGTAGCATCACTGCCCTTACCGCACGTCCCACCACCAGCGACCATCGGGTAGGTCGGTGGCTTTGGCACGGGCGGTCATTGGCTTCAGAGCGTCGGACGACTTCATCACCTGGCGGTCTTTCACAACAGTCATCAGGTCGCCCCGCACTCCGCCGGCCACTTGGACCACGATGTCCTTGCCCCGGTAGACGCGGTGATTCGCCACCGATTCGACTTCACGCGGAGCCGCGTAACTCGCCGGTTGGTACATGCCGTTGGGAGCGAATGAGCCGACCTCCCAGCCGATCCGGGACGCGATTCCTTCGTTCTTCAGCAAAGCGGCGACCAACGCGAGATCAAAGACGTTTTGCAAGTCGGCGAACGCCACGTCGCGCTGCGCCAGTTCGGCATAGTGCTTCGTGAAGTTCTCGGCGAACGTGCGGTTCGTGGCGTCAGCTTGACCGGTGCCGACTCGTTCTCCCGTTTCGGTCAGGTATTGATTTTCCGACAGGCACTGCACCGACGGGCCTTGGATTTCAAACACGTTGTGATCCGGGCTGTGCAGCACAGAGTCGTATTTCATGGTCAGCCACCATCGCAGCGCATCGAGTTTCCCGGATTTCTGCTCTTCGACGGTCATCAGTTCGAAGATGCTGGGGACGTGTGCTCCCCCTTCGAGCTTGCCGATACCGATCATCTTCAGGCGATAGTCCGCCTCGGTGACGACACGAGCGACTCGCGAATCACGCGGCACGCCCCACAGTTCGATGTCTTGCGGGCCGAGCTTGCTTTGCAGTTGGTTGACCCAATTCTTGACCGGCGCTCCGGCCGACAGCGGGCCGCGCGCCTGCGACTGCTCGACGAATGTCTGGAGTTGCTTGAGTCCTTCCTGACGCGGATTGAACGAGCAGCCGAAATTCTGCAAACCGTCGTTCGAGAACGTCCGCAGTACGGTGACCAAATCGTCGAGCTGCACCATCGGCCGGCCGCTGTCGATGCCGACTGGGTTGCCATTGCTGTCGTATCTCCACGCCTCCGACGTGCCGCCGATCAGGACATCATGCGATTCGGGTTCAACGATCAGGAACTTGATCTGCGTCAGACCCGCGAGGTTCTTCATGGTCTCGACGACCGGCCGGCCCTCGGTCAGCCGTTTGACTGCCTCGCGTTCGAGCCGCGTTAAAGAAATGAGCCGCAGTTCCGATCGCTTCGCCACGTCCGCGTTCAAATCGGCTCGGCGCGCAGTCACACCCATCGCTTTCAAACGCCCAGTGTGCTCTTCCTTCTTGAGCTGCATGAGCAAGCCATTCGGATTGACGGCCACGCCGTTTTGGTATTCGGTGATCGTCCCACCTTCTTGGTCTTTGGTGAACCACGGTCCGCTGGTCTCCTCTTCAATCAACTTGATGAGGGATGCGAAGTCAGCGAACACGCCGCCGCCAAGCATTGTTTGCTGGCGTGCCTGCTGGCCTTGAGCCTGCATGCGCTGTTCGGGCTGATCGATCCGTCGCATTGTTCCGCGCGAGGCCGCAGCATCGCCGGCTTTCATCTGCGCATTAGCGACGCGTTGAAAAAGGTCTGCCCGCTCTTTTGGATCGCCTACTGTCTGAGCGGTCTCCAACGCGGCGGCGAACTCACCAAAAGCGAGCTGCCGATCAACCTTGTTGCGTGCTTCATTGTCCGGTTTGGGACCAGCGGTTACCGACGTCATCAGCCAGCCAGTCGAGATGGCCGCCACGGCACCCGCGAAAGCCAGCCGCATCACCCACGCGCGACGCATCTGCCGCGAACGATCGCTATCAATGAAACATGCCATGACGGTCTCCCTGCCATTGAGCGGAAAGTGTTTGGAGTAGAATCGACCGCGTCCGGGCCAGCGTCAAGCGGATTGCGGCGTTTTCTGCCGAGCAAATGAGGCTGTGAGCCGTTGTTCCAGACAACGCAAAAACTCGGCAGATCAAGCCACCTTACGATCGGAGTGACCGGCGAAGCTTCCGGGATTGCAAACCATTTCGCAATCGGCAATCTCCTACTCATACTCGTACTCCTACTCGGCAATAAGGCGAGTAGGAGTAGGAGTAGGAGTTCATGACGAGCGTTGCCAAGTGGCGTGAAAGCGGCCCCGCAAGGCATCGTACATGGCGGCGATTGTGGTCAAGTTGAGAGTGACGAAAACAAGCGGTGCTCCAAACAGCACGGACCGGCGGCCAGATCGTTGGCTGAACCAGCCGCCCAATGCGGCCAAATAAAACGCGACGTGCCACACGAGCAGCACTGAGTAAGCCAAATGCCGCGCGAGCACCACATTGGCGATGGCCGCCAGCAGCAGCAGCAGCGGTGCGGCCAACCTCGCGATTTTGTGCGAGACATACTCAAACCAAATGGGGTTGCGCCACGGCAGCAGCCAGTTCGGTTGGTTGATCATCATCTGTGCCGCGCCCGCAGTCGTGCGCCGTTTGCGAATGGACTCTTTCGAAGTTGTTTCCGACGGCAGGTCATACGCGATCGCGGTCGGATCGAACAAACACCGAAATCCGGCGGTAACGGCCTGCATCGGAATTACCACGTCATCGAGAATTGTCTGTGGTGGGATGGGCCGAAACAGCGAGCGCCGGAGCGCATACAAGGCTCCGGTCGCCCCCGGAACGCTGCGAAAGCGACCTTCGTGTCGGCGAATAAATTTCTCATACCGCCAATAAACTCCGATACCTTGCGACGCGGTTGTTGTGTCGCCGACCGCTTGGAAGACGAGCGCGCCGGACACCGCGCCGACCGTCGGGTCTGCAAAGTTAGCCGCCAATTCGGCGATCGCGCGCCGATCAAGTTCCTGTCGAGCGTCGCTGAACACAACGATCTCCGACAGGCAGCACGGGATCGTTTCATTCAACACGGACGGTTTGCCGCGGCGTTCCGGATATGCCAGCAGCTTGACCCGCGGATCATTCACGGCAGCGATAGCAGCAGCAGTCTGGTCGGTCGAGCCATCAGAAGCGATTAGCACTTCGCGGATGAGGTGCGAGTCCACAGAAGCCAGCACGCTGGCAATCTTACTCGGCAATCGAGCAGCTTCATTGTACGCCACGATCACAACGGAGATTGGTTCGGCATTTTCCTGCTTGATCGTGCGAAGCGGCCACAGCCGAGATAACGCAAACACCAATAATGGATAGCCAACAAAAATATAGGCAACGCCCAAAATGCTCAGCCAGAAGATCAGTTGCCAGATAAGGAACTCAGTCATGAACAGCTCTTCGGAACTTCTTCTCGCCGTGCGAGGACTTCGTTGCTTGACTCTCTGAGTTGAGCCTATTGTCTGCTCAACTCGACGAGTCAAACTGCGGGGTGCATCTCAACCATGCGGAATCTTGCGCGATTACGGGAACATTTCAAAAGGTCAAACCACAACGGCCTGTGAAACATTCAGTGGCGGACAATCCACTGGAGCGGAATTGCAGGAGCGTGACATCGCCATTTCGCCTTGAATTTCGGCTTCGTTCGGAAAGCCGAACGGTCCGATCCCTTCAATCCGGCTAATACCTTCAGTCGGTACGAAATTGACGGACACCCGATTGAAGAGGGTGGCCAATTGCCCGGTGAGTTGTCGCCGTTCAAAGCGGCTCGCATCCCAGGCTTGAGGCTGCTGAGCGAGACCAACGCGATGTCTGCCGATTTCCTCGCCCAGTCTTTGTGCCAACCCGCTGACATCGCTCGGTGAATGCACGAAGCCGAGCGGGCAGTCACTGAGCAACTCCGCTACTTCACCGTCGGGCACAATGGCGAAAATCGGTTTTCGCACGGCCATATACTCAAATAGTTTGGCCGGTACGACGCGCCCGGCGTGCGGCACGTCGGATAACAGCAGACACAGCCCATCGGCCGATTGCATCAGCCGCACCGCCGCATCGTGGTCCATGTAAGAGAGCCGAATCAGTCGGCATGGCAAACCGTCAAGCTGATTGAGCAACTCGTCTTGCGATCCAGTCCGGCGACCGGCGAACTGCAATTCCAAACGGCTGGCCAATTCCGGCGACTGCTGGCTGAGCAACTTCACCGCCTCGACCAGTGGTTCGACGGACGTCAGATTCCACAGTGTGCCGACATATGCCAGCTTATAGGTGTCGCTTGGTGCCGACGGTTCTGGAACTTCAGGACTGACATGCAGATCGGCGGCATCAAACCCATTGTAGATATGCGTGATGATCGGCCGTGCGAAGTCAGTCAGCTTTGCGGCATTAGTTGGCCGTGCGGCGTCATTCATTCTGCCCGGTCCCCTCGCCG
>JAYVSP010000612.1:0-5223 GCA_043775215.1 Planctomyces sp.
CAAGGATTGTTGATTGTTGAACGAGGGCACCGCCGCTCACTTCGACTTCAACAATCAACAATCCTTGTTCATCAATCGTCAATCAGGAATTGTTGATGCGCCGGTCCTAAGTCATTCCTTGACCGCGACCCATCGGTACCGTCAGGGAGCGGTCATAAGTCCTTGTCCGTCACACTCCCTGACGGTCGCGGCTCGAAAGATTCACAGGCTCGGAGCGTCACACACAGCACTGCGACTTCGCCGCGTTTCGGCTGGCTGGAAGTCGTCTTGTGGCATCGGACAATTGAGGGGTACAGTCGCTCGCCTTTTCAGGGAGGAGAGGGTCGCGTGCAGGACTACAACGTCAAACCGATTGGTCGAACATGCGCCGGGACAGGGCAAGATCTTGTCCCCGGCAGTTTGTGTCATTCGGCGCTCGTCGAAAAGAACGGCGATTTGCTGCGGTTCGACTATTCCGAGGAAGGCTGGACGCCGCCGCCGGCCGGTTTGCTGGCTCACTGGAAATGCGTCGTTCCCGAGCCGGTTGCGGCAGCAAAGAAATCGCTCGACCCGGACGATTTGATGCGGCAATTCGAGCAGCTCTGCGAAGAAGCCAGTCCGGCTCAGGACAAATTTCGGTACGTTCTCGCGCTGTTGCTGATGCAGCGTCGGCGTTTGAAACTGGACGGGACCAAGACGATCGACGATCACGAATTTTTAGAACTGACTGGGGCTCGCGGCGAGGGATCGTTTCTGGTGGCCGACCAGCAGTTGGACGATGCGGAAATCCAGCAGATGCAGACAGCAATCTTCGGAGACCGGGCCGAGCCGGTCGCTCAAGGATGAGACCTCCAACGTGACGCGACGAAGACCTGAACGAATGCAGGAAAACGCTCCGCAAGCTTGCGTAGGTCGGGCATGCGTGCCCGCTTGTCGTTCAACGGCGAACAGCGGCCGTGCTACCTGTCGATCGAGCGACAAACGGTTTCGTTGGTGGCTGGGACTCGGCCTGTTGTGGCTGGCGTTGTCGTCAGGCTGCGAGTCGATGCGGCACTGGATAACCGTCGGCCCACGAGCCGCCGCCGAGCCTTGTGTACTGGCCGCGGACGCGACGGCGGACGAGATCATTGATACGCTCAACGACAACATCACGAAGTTGTACGCTTGGCGTTCCACGGATGTGAAAATTACTGCGAAGCAAGCGGGCGTGCCCATGACTTTCTCTGCTGTGATGGCGGTGGAAAGCCCGCGCAAGCTGCGGTTGGTGGTGAATTCGCTGGTGGGAAACGAAGTGGATTTGGGATCGAATCCAGAGCGGTTTTGGTTTTGGATGCGACGTGGCGAACCACACGGCGTGATGACCGCGACCTACGAAGACGTCAACGATGGAAAGCCGATGGGTCCGCTGCCGTTTCAGCCGGATTGGTTGGTCGAAGCGCTTGGTGTGATACCGATCACAGGTGCGGATTTCACGATGCACGAGCAGCCGCATGACCCTCGAACCCGTCGAGCGATTCGGCGCGTGGCATTTGTTGGGGATCAGGTCACTCCCCAGGGACGGACCATCAAGCGGACAATGCTGGTCGATGCGTGTCACGGCGTGATCGTCGAACACTCCTTGCGCGATGCTTCCGGCCGGTTGCTCGCTCGGGCGGTGCTCGGCAATTATCAGCGCGAGGCGAACGGAGTGCGGATGCCGCATCGAATCGATCTTTCGTGGCCCGATTCGGGTGTCGAGTTGACCATGCGGATCGGCAACATCGAAGTGAATCCCACGACAATCTCTGAACAAACCTGGGCCATGCCGGTGTATCCCGACAGTCCAGTGATCGACCTGACTCGCTTCCGCAACAACTGAGATGGGATTGCTTTCCTCACCTCCGGCCGTCTCGGTCTCTTTGCGCGGCAGGACAACGCCGCGCTTGCGTCATTTGACATCGTGGTGATTCCAGCGGTTGTCATCAGGCTCTTGATGAAGCGAGCGAAAATATTTTTGATGTGTCCGCTAATGTGAGTTGGGGGTTGCGGACAGACAGCGGAGTCTTGCAATCGGTACGATCGTTCTGATCGTCACATTCGGCATGTCAAGAATGGGTTGCGAGCGGCTGCGGCGATTTGGTGGGAATGCGGTTTGCCATCTGGCTCCGGCAAGTGCGTCGAGCCTCCCCAATTTGGCTTGAGCGTCGCTCACTGCCGCCTGGTGAAAAAAAGGGCGTGCTCACCTACCTAGCGGAATTAGCTCTCCGCGCAAGAGACCGCTTAGGATTTCCCCGATGCCGCTATCCTCTCGCTCATCGGGTCCGTCGGAGCGTGCTGGCCCGCAATCGTCGCCGCTACGAACGCGTCACCGGCGAGCTTCGGGCAAACCAGAGCTTCGTCTCTTGCCGTTCAGCGTTCCGGATCTCGACGATGATGAATTGGCCGAACTGACCGAGACGCTCCGTTGCACAACGCTGATCGCCGGCGAGAAGGTCCGGCAATTTGAGCAAGAATTCGCGAAATTTATCGGAGTGAAGCATGCCGTCGCGGTCAACAACGGAACGACGGCGTTTCGGCTGACGATTCAGTCGCTCGGCCTGACTCCGGGCGACGAAGTCATCCTCAGCCCATGTGCTCCGGCTGTGGCTGCCGAGCTGGTTCGCGCCGCGGGTGGGACTCTGCGATTTGTCGATATCACCGATCGAAGTTCACACCTCAGTCCCGAACTGCTGCAAAACGCGATCACCGATCGGACGCGAGCCGTACTCGTCTCGCACGTTGCCGGCCTGCCGGCGGAGATGGACGAGTTGCTGGCAATCGCTCGACGGCATCGCCTGATTGTGATCGAGGATGCCGGACAAGCGCTGCCCGCGACGTATCGGCACGACAGAGTCGGTGGGCTGGGAGATATCTCCTGTTTCACGTTCTTCGCTCAGAAGGCGCTATCGTTGGGCGAAGGGGGCATGATTTGCACCAATGACGCCGATGTGGCGAACCGCTGCCGCCTGCGAGCACTCAATCCCTGGAGCTTGGCGTCGCCAGACAACTGCCAGACAGAGGAGACAGAGAGGGCCGAGGGTACTGATCGAACTGATTTGGCATTGATCCGAACATTAGATATGGACACATCAGTGCGGCGCCGCGGGGCGCGAGCGGCGGCGACGATGGCGAGCTACGCGGCTCAACTACGTGTGCAGGCAGACGACGGCTATCAAGTATCGATGAATGAATTGTCGGCAGCACTGGGCGTCGCTCAACTTCGTCGAGCGACCGGGATGTGGCAGCGGAGACTCGAGATTGCCGTCACTTACAATGCTGCCTTCAGCCGATTTGTTGAACTGCAATGCCCAGCGGATCGACGGGACTCGCAACATGCCTGGCATTCGTACTTGTTGCGGTTGAATCTGCAACGTCTGAAACTGACTCGCGACCAATTCATCACTGAACTTCAAGCTCGTCACATCGGCGCGACGACCATGCCGCCGCCACTGCACTTGCACCCCGCGTTCGCCCATCGTGATGCGGATCAACCAGAAATCTGCCCGGTCGCGACGCAGGAGCACTCGCGAAAAATCTCCCTGCCGATTTACAGTCGTATGAGCGATGCTGACGTGCAACGGGTCATCGACGCTGTCGAGGCAATTGTCATCCGCGTCCGCGTGGGAGTGAAACCACGCTGAAGGCGAAGTAGGGCGTGGTGAGATAGGGCGAGGAAGAAGAAATCCCTCCACTCATTCAACCTCCCCACCGGCATTTTCCAGTGGTTGGTCTTTTCAAATGGGATGAAACGGAGTCAATTGGTGTCGATTCCATCGGCTCCACTCCGCCTTGCTTCCCACGAAAGCGAACCACGTGTCTGATTCACTGGCCACTGAGGCTCGCAGCCCAAAGTCTTCATCCGCCTCTCTGTGCGATCGTGTAAAGTCGTTGCAATTGCCGCCCGACACTGGATCTCGACATGCGAAGTCGGAAGTGCTGGCATGGCTGTTGTGCGTCGCGCTGATGATTCTTGCGGCCTGGCTCGGCTGGCAGAACACGACTCTGCAGAAGCGACCTTCATTGCTAACGGCGATGAACTCGACGCCGACCAACTCAGAAGGGAACAGATCATCCGACCGTTCTGCGAGTTCGGCCGAAGCACCCACTCCAAACAAGGTGGCCGACAGCAAGAAAGACGGTCTGGTTCACACCGATAGCGGCTACATCATTCCGGCTCATCAAATTCTGGTCAGCCCGAAAGTGACTGGGATGGTCGTGACTCTGAACGTCGAAGAAGGGCTGCGCGTCAATAAGGGAGACGTGCTGGCCGTCCTTGAAACGACGGACTACGACGCTGATGTGCGTCGCGCGAAGGCGACACGAGAACTGGCTCGCAAGCGGTTGGAAGAACTCGAACGCGGCAGTCGGCCGGAAGAACTCAAGCAGGCCGAGGCGGAGCTCGCCGAAACGCAGGCGAACCTGGATGATCTCGAACGGACCTACAAACGCAATCAAGATCTGTTCGCCAAGAAGGGCGTCACGCAGCAAGAACTGTTGAACTCGGAGGCGAATTACGTAGCGATGCAGCGTCGCTTGGCGAAACTCAATGCAGTCTTGGCCCTGCTGCGCGAAGGACCGCGCGTGGAGCGGATCGAACAAGTGCGTGCGGAAGTTCAACAGGCCGAGGCGGATCTCGCGAAGGCGGAATGGCGGTTGGGCAACTGTACGATCAAGGCACCCATCAGCGGTACGATCCTGAAGAAGAACGCCGAAGAAGGAAACATCGTCAATCCGGTCGCTTTCAACGGCTCGTACAGCCTGTGTGACATGGCGGACCTTTCAGACCTTGAGGTCGACCTGTCGGTGCAGGAATCGAACATCTCGAAAGTCTTCAAAGGTCAGCGCTGCAAAGTTCAGCCGGAAGCGTTCAAGGATCGCAGCTACGACGGCTACGTTGCGCGGCTGATGCCGATCGCCGATCGCTCGAAAGGGGCAGTCCCCGTGCGGGTGAAAGTCCGCGTGCCAGCGGAAGAAGAGGGCGTCTTCCTCAAACCCGAAATGCGCGTGACCGTGTGGTTCTACGGCGGCGAGTAATCTTGGAGTGCGGCGATGCCTCGCCGCACTCCATTGCGGCAAAGCCGCCTTTCCTTTGCGGTGGGACTGCATTTCTGACATCCTTCGCCGCCACTAGAGTCCTTGATGCCGTGAGTTTGTTGCAGGTGTGTCAAGTTTTGTAGCCACGCTCGCCAGAGTGTGGGCGTTGTGCGAGTTCACCCACGCTCTGGC
>JAYVSP010000613.1:0-2503 GCA_043775215.1 Planctomyces sp.
TTCTGCTTGGCATGGCCAGATTGTACGGCCATATTCGCGAGCGTCAACAAGAAACTGCGAAAATCAGTGGCTACATCGTGCATTTCCGAAAACACCACAACCCTCGAAGTTGCAGTGAGTTCCGCCCAAAATCGCCTCGGAATTCGAAAAAAGTTCGGCTTAAACATGGCTCATTCTGTAATCCAGGGAGGTCACTTCGGGGGAATATTCTTGCCACAGATGAAACACGGATTGAACACGGATCAGGACAGGAGGCAGGGAATTGGAAAACGAGAAGAGGCGGCGGACGGGAACGCTGGACAATGGTTTTTGTTCCACGGATAAAAGTATGGACCAAACCAGCGGTTAGTTAGAAACTGTTACGCACCCTCGTTCCGTGGCCTCACTCTATTCTTCTTTGCCTCGTTCGCTGTCCGGATCCGTGTTCAATCCGTGTTTCATCCGTGGCTTTGAAACTTGCCTCCCCGGAACACCGGAAGAGCCTTAAAGAATTCATCATGCCTGCGAATCTCACACCACAATACCAACGACTCGAAGAGCAATACCGCCGGGCTGCTACGGCTCAAGAGCGGGCGGACTTGTTGGACGAAATGCTGGCGACGATCCCCAAGCACAAAGGGACCGAAAAACTTCAAGCCGACCTCAAGACAAAGCTCAAGGAAACAAAGAGCGAACTGCAAGCCGAGGCGGCCACTCCCAAGAAGGGACCGAAGACGTTTCGGTTTCCGCGGCAGGGCTGCGGTCAGGTTCTTATCGTCGGCGCTCCGAACTCGGGCAAGAGCCGTATCCTCAAGGATCTGACGCACGCTGAACCCGAAGTCGCACCCTACCCGTTCACCACCCGCGAGCCGCTGCCCGGCATGATGCCTTGGCAGGATGTCAGCGTGCAGTTGATCGATACGCCGCCGATCACCGAGGCACACTTTGAGCCGTATCTGCTCAACCTGGTCCGGGCCGCCGACGCCGTCGTGTTGGCCTTTGATGGATCATCCGATGACGCTCCTGATCAGACTGCGGAAGTGCTGAAACAATTCTCGTCACGCAAGACGCCATTGGCCGACGCCACCGGTTTCGATGAAGAAGATTTCTCGATCGTCCGCCTCAAGACGCTGTTGGTCGCCACGCGCGGGAACGACCGCGATTGCGGTGACCGCCTGGCGTTCTTCCGCGAGATGACCGGAGTGGATTTCCCGACACAACAGGTCGACCTCGATCAACCCGACGCACGTGAGCAACTCCGCGACGCGATCTATCACTCCTTGGGAGTTATCCGGCTCTACACCAAGAAGCCGGGCAAGCCGGCCGATATGTCCTCGCCATTCGTGATCAAGGCGGGAGGCACGGTGGAAGACCTGGCCGCCGTGATTCACAAGGATCTGCTCGAGACCCTGAAGTTCGCCAAGGTCTGGGGCAGTAGCGCACACGACGGCCAATCGGTCGGCCGCGATCATGTGCTTCAGGACAATGACTTGGTCGAACTGCATGCGTGATTCTCGATTTCCCCCACCGACCCCGCGTCGGTGGGGAAGGCTTCACAATGTCGTTTCACAAATTCGCCAGAAATTCGGTGACAGCAAAGTCGCGCTTTTCGTCGCGGCATAATTTGGCGGCGGCGTGATCGGGATCGTGATCGCACAATGCCCACCACCCGCGATCGGCCACTGTGCCCAAAACCTCCGGCTTGATGCGCCGCAACTTGAGCAGTTCCAGGTCGTAGGCGATGCACCACAAGGTTGGCAGGTGGCGGAATGTCGGACAGACGTCTCCCAGATAAATCGCTCCCGCGCTGCCGCTTTCAATCACGATCGCCTGATGACCCTCGGTATGACCACCCGTGACCCAGGCGCGCAGCCCGGGAATGATCTCAACATTGCCGTCGATCAGCCGCAGTTGTCCCGCCTCTTTCAGTGGCACGAAATTCGGCAAGTGGTACGCCGCGCGGAGTTCGGGATATTCGGCCGTCGCCGTCGCCCACTCGCGCCGTTGCACGACATACGTCGCATTCGGAAAGGCCGGAATGACTCGCCGGTCACTGTCGAACTTTGTCGCTCCGCCAGCGTGATCGAAATGCAGGTGAGATAATACGACCAGGTTGATGTCGGCGGCCGATAACCCGACCGCCGCCAGACTGGCCACCAGCGGCTCGCCCGGTTCGGTGTTGAAGTTTCGTTGTTCTTTCTCGGTCAGCTTGCCGCCATAGCCGGTGTCGATGAGCACGTTCTCGCGCCCCGTTCGGACCAACACGCAACTCGTCCGCTGCTGAATGCGATCCTTGTCATCGACAGTGATGTATCGTGTCCAGACCGTGCGCGGTACGACTCCGAACATCGAGCCACCGTCGATCCAATACGTGCCGCCGGAAATCGTTCGCAGTTCAAAGTCGCCGAGTTGCACGATAGGTCGCTCCTGATTTCTTGAATCTGGCTCGAAAGAGTATCGCCCCGCCGAATCACTCAGTAGTCTGCCGTGACCCTTTGGAGTGCGGCGATGCATCGCCGCTTTC
>JAYVSP010000614.1:0-14971 GCA_043775215.1 Planctomyces sp.
TTAAAAACCTGCCCCACGACTGCGACTTCGCTTGTTTGAAGACTAAGATTGGTGGCATACATCTCACATCTCTGACTCAAACTCCGAGAGTGGCCGATCGCAACGGCATGCAGTAATTTGTTGCTCGTTCACTCGATATCCCACGACAAGAAACTGAGGTTTCCTCAGATAGAGCTGTCAGGCGGAGGTCCGATGATGATCGTAATGCTGTTGTGTGCGGTGCTGACGGCCGACGAGCCGGCGCGAGTTGACCCGCCAAAGGCCGAGCAGATCCGCTTCTTTGAAAACAGCGTCCGTCCGCTGCTGGTCAAGCACTGCCTGAAATGTCACGGCGACAAAAAACAGTGGGGCGGCCTGCGGCTCGATTCGCGTGAGGCGTTGTTGCGAGGCGGCGATACCGGTGCGGCAATCGTGTCGGGCAAGCCCAACGAAAGTCTGTTGATTCGCGCCGTGCGGCACGAGGACGAAGACCTCAAGATGCCGAAAGAAGGAAAACTGACCGCGCGGCAGATTGCCGATCTCATCCGCTGGATCGAGATGGGTGCGCCGTTTCCGGAATCAACGAGTGCGACAAAGCGGACTCGCGATCCAAATCATTGGGCATTTCAGTCACCGGCTGAGCCGCCGGTTCCAATTGTCGCGAAATCGGATTGGCCGCAGACCACGCTGGATCGGTTCACACTCGCGAAGATTGAGGAAGCCGGGTTGTTGCCGGCGCCGCGTGCGGACAAGCGAACGCTCATTCGTCGAGTCACTTTTGATTTGACTGGGCTGCCTCCGACACCGTTCGAGGTTGACAGTTTTCTCGCGGACAATTCGACCGATGCCTTCGCGCGAGTCGTTGACCGCCTCCTCGATTCGCCGAGCTATGGCGAGCGTTGGGCAAGACATTGGCTCGACGTCGCGCGGTACGCGGACTCGAACGGGTTGGATGAGAATGTCGCGCACGGCAATGCCTGGCGGTATCGCGATTACGTTGTTGCTGCATTCAATCGAGACAAACCGTTCGATCGTTTCGTCATTGAGCAATTGGCTGGCGACTTGTTGCCGTTCGAGAATGAAGCTCAGCAGCACGAGCAATTGATTGCGACCGGTTTTCTAGGCATCGGCCCGAAGGTTCTCGCCGAGACCGATGAAGCCAAAATGCGAATGGACATCATCGACGAGCAACTTGACACGACGGGCCGTGCGTTTCTCGGCCTGACGTTGGGATGTGCTCGCTGCCACGATCACAAGTTCGATCCGATCGAAACGGCGGACTATTATGGCTTGGCGGGTATCTTCAAAAGCACGCAATCGATGAGAAAATACACAAAGCTCGCCGAGTGGTACGAGAACCCGCTTCCGTCGGCCGCCGCGACCACGATGAAGGCCGACTTCGATGCGAAAGTCACCGCGAAGAAAATGATGATCGCCGAATTCATCGCTGCCGCTGACAAGCAGGCTCGCGAGAAACTCGCCGTCGATACCAAGCCGCCGGAGAAATTAGAAACGCTGTATCCCGACACCGCGAAAGTCGAGTTGAAGAAACTGCGCGACGAACTCGCCGCGCTGGAGAAGGCGAAGCCAGAGTTGCCGTCGGCGATGGGCGTGACCGAAGACAAAGTCGCCGATGTGGCGATTCATGTGCGCGGCAATCCGCTCAAGCTGGGAGACGTTGTTCCGCGGCACATTCCGCCAGTGATGCGCGGCCCGCGCACGCCACAGTTCACCGACAAGGAGAGCGGCCGCCGGCAACTCGCCGAATGGCTCGCCGATCCGCAGCATCCGCTGACCGCTCGCGTCTTCGTCAATCGGGTCTGGAGTTGGCATTTCGGCAAAGGGCTGGCCCGCACGACCGACAATTTCGGTTTGCTCGGCGAAGCCCCGTCGCATCCTGAATTGCTCGATTGGCTGGCTCGATGGTTCATCGCCGATGGTTGGTCGATCAAATCGCTGCATCGGCTAATTCTGAATTCAAGCACATATCAACAGGCGAGCACTTTCGTCGCTGAGACTGTCTCGCGCGATCCGGAAAATCGCCTCTTCAGCCGAGCCGATGTGCGACGACTCGAAGCCGAGGCCGTGCGAGACTCGCTTCTGGCCGTCAGCGGGCAGTTGGATGCGACACTGGGAGGCTCGCTGCTGAAGCTCAAGAACCGAGACTATTTCTTCGACCACACCTCGAAGGATCTGACGACTTACGACAGCCGCCGCCGCTCGCTGTATCTGCCAATCGTGCGGAACAACGTCTTCGACCTGTTTCAGTTGTTGGACTTCCCCGACCCCGCCGTGTCGAGCAGCGCTCGAGCGACCACGGTCGTAGCACCACAAGCGCTGCTGATGCTCAACAGCGAATTCGTCCTGCAGTCGGCCGCCGATTTCGCTGACCGAATACTGTCCGAATCGGACGACGACGATCAACGGCTCGCGCGACTGTACGTCATGGCCTATGGCCGCGAAGCCTCGACCGATGAACGCAAAGCCGATCATCAGTTCCTGACGAATGTCACTCAATCTTTGAACGATCCAGATGCCAATCAGCGCCGACGACAAGCATGGAGTACGCTGTGTCAAGTCATACTCGCTGGCAACGAATTCATTTATGTGAAGTGAGTTTTGGAAGATGGGCGCTCTTCCTCGTTCTGTTTTCCAGCAAATCAAAAAGACGGGCAAAAGTCCCCATCTTCCGGAGTTGACATGAACTCGATCGACGTTCGCTCTGCTATGTCGCGTCGATCGCTTTTGCAGCAGTCGGCGGTGGGATTCGGTTCGCTCGCGTTGGCCTCAATGTTGGCGGGCGATTCGTCGGTTTGCGCGGCGATCGAGAATCCTCTGGCGGCGCGGTTGCCTCACTTTGCAGCGCGGGCCAAGCGGATCATTTTTCTGTTCATGGTTGGCGGAGTTTCGCAGGTCGACACGTTTGATCCGAAACCGCTTCTGACTCGCGATGATGGTAAGCCACTTCCGTTTGCGAAGCCACGTGTGCAATTCAATGCGACGACCAACTTGCTCAAATCCCCCTGGCAATTTCAGCAATACGGTGAGAGCGGCCTGCCGGTCAGCGAACTCTTTCCGCATCTGGCTCAACACGCCGACGACCTGTGCATGATTCATTCGGTGCATGGGACGAACCCGGCTCACGGCGGCGCGATGATGAAGCTGCACACGGGTAGCGACAACTTCATTCGGCCCAGCATCGGTGCATGGACGAGCTATGGGCTCGGTACCGACAACGCGAATCTGCCAGCGTTCTTGACGATCTGTCCCACGCTCGGACATGGTGGTATCAACAATTGGAGTTCGGCGTTTCTGCCAGCCGTGCATCACGGCACGCCGCTGGGCAATGCGAGCATTCCGTCGGACAAGGCACGAGTGAAGTTCATTCAGAATTCCAAATTGCCGCGTGACATTCAACGGTTGCAACTTGATCGCTTGAACGCGATGAACCGCGAGCATCTCGCGCAGACTGGCCCTGAGGCATCGCTCGAAGCGCGGATCAATTCGTTCGAGCTGGCATTTCGGATGCAGACGGAGTTTCCGAAGGTTGAAGACCTGTCCGGCGAATCAGCCGCAACGCTGAAGCTCTACGGCATGGACAATCCTGTGAACGCGAATTTCGGACGGATGTGCCTGATGGCTCGGCGATTTTCTGAGTCGGGTGTGCGATTCGTCCAAGTCAGCCACAGCGACAGCAACGTGCAGTGGGATCAGCATTCGAACCTGAAGGAGGGGCACGAGAAGAATGCTCGCGAAGTGGACCTGCCAATCGCCGGCCTGCTGACGGATTTGAAGCAGCGCGGATTGCTCGACGACACGTTGGTCTGGTGGGGCAGCGAGTTCGGTCGCACACCGACCGCCGAGAGCACCAACGGTCGCGATCATAATCCGGAGGGCTTCACCATGTGGCTGGCCGGCGGCGGCGTCAAGGGGGGCTTTCGTTACGGCTCAACCGACGACTACGGCTACTACGCGGCCGAAAACAAAGTCCACATTCATGACATGCATGCGACACTCTTACACCTGCTGGGCCTGGATCACGAACGCCTAACCTACCGCTACGCCGGTCGCGACTTTCGTCTCACCGATGTCGAAGGCAACGTCGTGCGAGATCTGTTTGTCTAAAGGCGATCGTCAGGACCGCTTCGCCGGGTGCGCCGGTGCAGAGTCTCCCAAACTCAACGAACCTCTTTTAGGAATCGTCAACTCATGCCAGCACCCAAACTCGGCAAAGCGCTCAAGGAAAAGATGCAGCGCGGGCAAACCGTCTATGGCACCTTCTTTCAATACACGGTCAATCCCGCCATCGTGGATGTCCTGCCGGACGATGCGCTCGACTTCGTGATTGTCACGGCCGAGCACAACGCGCTCGACTTGGCCGAGTTTCTTCCCGTTCGGTACGCACTGGCAGCCAAAGGAATCGCGTGTCTGGCACGAACTCACAGCCGCGACCCGGATGATGTGTCGAAGGTGTGCGATTCGTTCGACGGTGTGGTTGTGCCCTACGTCGAGGATGTGGAACACGCTCGACGCCTCGCAGCGGCCGCGGTCTATCGGCCGCTGAAAGGACAGGCTCTGGAGCGCGTCCTGGCCGAAGGAAAATGGCCCAGCGAGAAGACTCGGAAATACGCCATCGAGGAACGCTGCGTGAACACGGTCTTCGTCCCGATGATCGAGTCGGTCCTGGCGGTCGAAAACCTCGAAAAGATCTGCTCGATCCCCGGTGTGAACGCGGTGTTCGTCGGACCCAACGATCTGACCACCAACATGGGCATCCCCAACGAGTACGACCACCCGGACCTCGTCGCGATGATCCAGCGGATTATCGATGTCGCCAATCGCTCGCATGTGGCCGCCGGAAGCTGGTTCGGCAAACGCGAGCAAATGGAACGCACGATCCAACAAGGCTCGCGATTCGTGGTCTATTCCAACGACGGCGCATTGCTTCGCGAGTCACTGGAGCAGTCCTTCACGCAACTCCGAAAGCGCTAATGAATCTGGAGCAGGGCAAGGCCTCGACGATTTCAGGTCACTTGGAACTTGGCCAGGAGGACGTCGTTGCTGCCTCGATTGCCCTCAAGCCCGGTTCTTATCTCAGCCCATCGTGATCCAGATGTGACGCACGTGGATTTCGGGGGTGATGCAATTGCCGATTCGTGTATGCTCCGAATCACACCAAGCGGTGTTTTCAGTATCGGTCAGGAGTTCTTGGAGCCTTTCAGACGCTGCCCACATGGTCCCATCAATGCTCTGACTGGTGACAAGGTTTGCCAACCACTGGTTGATTTCTTCGTGCCAATGGCCGGAGTCGTGATTCTCGATGTAACCCACGATCGCCGCGACCTCGACTTGGCTGCCATGCAAGCTGAGCTTGAAGCGTTGAATGCCGCCGGTTGGGCTGCCGTTCGGATGAAAGCCAGACACATATTCTCGCTCTCGGTCCTTGCCGCCTGGAGACGGCAACCGCTTGCACTCCACGACAAGAAACGGTTCGTCGATGCTGTAGGACCGAGTTCCAACAGTGGTCACTTCATCAAGCCCATGCACACCGATGTCGACGGTGCGCTCCGCTGTTTGCGGAGCTTCATGCTTGAAGCGAGCCATCGGCAGATGCGTGCGTGATTTCACATCGAGAAAGTCACACAACGACGAATTTAATCCTTTCTCGGCCACTTTCTTGGGACGGCGCGGATCATCGCGCCACGCGGGGAGTTGCTGGCGAATGAACTCCAGAGTGCGGGCCACGAGCCGATCTTCATCAGCCGGACCAAACGCAAGTCGACCGGTACCGCCGGAAAATGAAGGACGGTGGCGAGGCATGCTCACCATCCTTGCTGACGCAGGTCGGTCAGCGTGTCGTCCGCGTCTCGGATGGCGGTGGATTGAATCCAGTACCTCAAGCGATCCGGCTTCACAATCAGAATTACATTGTTCTCGTAGTATCGAACAACACGGATGACTCGCAGGGCATCGCGGCTGTTGTCGTAGACTAATCGCTGCAGCGCGTCGTCATTTCCTTTCTGAAGCCAATCCACTTCCGGCTTCTTGCCGAAGTAAAACGGCTGAGCGATCAAGCCATTGAATCGAACGGCCTCCACAGCTTTGAGGTTACGATAGACGCTGCCGAGCATCCGCACGAAGAGCGTAGCATAGTCACTGACTTCGCTTCCGTTTGCCGACTTCTTCAGCAGGACCGAGTCTTGTCCCAGTCGCACAAAGTCGGCCATGTAATTGAGCACGTCATCCTTGAGTGCTTCTTCCCAGAAGGCGAGATCGAGGTCGGCGGGATCAGCGGGCATTGGAAGGCAGTCGATGTCCTGTTTGGTAATCGCCGTGGCCTTACCAACCAAAGCCTGTGTACCGTTCAATGTGCAGCAAAACTGGTAGAGACATTTACGTGCCAGCAGTTGCTGAAAGACTTCGTACAATTCGTTCCGATGCATCGACGGCGCATGGATTCCAACAATCCTCTGACAAAATGCCAACGAACTCCGATCCCAGTATCCGACAGAAAGCGAAGCGTGTTCCTTGATGAGGATGAGCGGTGCGGCGAATCGTTCTGGTGTGCGTGGCCATTGAAATCGCTTTTCATTGACCGTTCCCAATAAGGCTTCGTCGATACCAGATTCGGTGAGTGCCGCTGTTGGGAGTAAGGTCATGCGGTCGAGGAACGAACCGTCCTTGTCGCGATTGCCGACGATAAACCCTTGTCCAAATTCCCAACCTTTGGCGTCAACGAACTCGTCGAGCGTCGGTAGCTGCCGCAGCCGTTGCGAAACATCCAGCAATCGTCCGCCGCCGAGTAATCCGACTCGCCACACAAAAGGGTCCGCAGCCGCATCACTTCGCAAAACCTGATGCCAGTCATAGTGGTCGATCTCGAAGCCAATGCGTTCGGCTGTGGCATAGGTACGGCGAAACGTCAAATGGTGGATCGGGCCTTCGTCGATCGGTTCGTTGATCGCATGCCAGACGACAGTCTTGGGATCAGCACCATCGAAGAGGCCGCGCAGCGACACGAAGTCCAGCACCGTTTCGAGGCGCGCGAGCCGCATCAAATGACTTCGAAAGTCAATGGTCTTGCTGCCATAGAGCAAATTGGACGGTTGAATTAAGCAGAGCGATCCATTCTCTGAAAGCGGCTGCAGGCCACGCTCAAGAAAGAAGTACGCCGCGTTCGAGTCGGGAATCTTTGGTTGATCTTTGGGACGCGTTCTTTCAACGGCCTTCGCCGCAGCGGTCAGCTTCGATTCAAACGGCGGATTGCCAACAACGATGTCGAACTTCTCCGGCCACTCATGCTCAGCGGTCGAAGCCACGGTCGCCGGATCAAAGAAGTCTCCCTTTCGCAGATTGCGACCGCCGAGCTTGTCGAACCGCAGATCGCTCCAAATCACCGGCGGATCGAGCGAGTCGCACAGAGCAAGTGCGAGACTGAATGCCGTGAGATCCACTGCCGCCTGTTCCAACTCCACGCCGTGAATTGAATGCGCGAGGATCGACTTGACGACCTCAACCGATGGTCGCTGCCAGCGATGACGGCTGCGCCAGTGGATCACGAGTCGCTTGAAGGCACCTACCAAAAAGATACCCGAGCCACACGATGGATCGAGGACTTTTTCGTTCCCCGTCATGCGGTCGTAAGGCATGACCTGGTCGAGCAGCAGCGACGCTAGGAGCGGTGGCGTATAGACGGCACTGTCCGTCGTCACGAAGTTTTGATAAAGGCGGCTGATGACTTCGACCGGAATGTGTTGGAAGTCGAACAGCTCCCAGAAGTTCTTCTGCTTTCCCAGTGTCTTGCCTTCCACCAACTTCGCGAAGCACTTTAGGTCGGATTTATTGAGCGATTCCCCGTCATGCGATAGCGAGAATACATCACCGTTGAACTTCGTCTTCTCAAGGTAACGCAGCAAGTTTGTTACTTCGTCAACCGTGCCTACTTGAAGCAGTTCGCGAAATGACCGCACCCCAGCGTGATATCGGCCGAAGTGTCCCGGCGGAAAAACTCCTCGATCTTCAAGGTATGCAATCAACACCATCAACAGCAGCAACCGCCGTCGTACCGGTTTGTTGGCACCATCGAGTTCTGAGTCCGCTCCGACAATCGCCTTGATAAGCACGCTATGCGCTGCCGCTTCGTCTTTAGCCAATTTCTGATTGGCGGACTCTTCCCAAAACGTCCCATCAATCAAGCGGTTGGCTGATAGTCTTTTGCGTTTGTTGATCGCGTCAGAAACATCAGCCGCAACATTCAGTGCAGAGAGTTGCTCATCATCTGCCGGGACTTCAACCGCTTCCGCTGCGGAGTATCGGGGTTCTCCCGTTCGATCGTTCCAAAAGTCTGGCTTGCGAGCACAACTCAAAATATCGACGCTCGTCGGCCAAGCGACGTAAATGAGCGGAGCGAGACCTTGTAGCCACAGCTTGTGGTGCAACTCCGCCAGCTCATCCTTGCGGTGCTTTTGCCGCGAGTTGTCGACCACATAAGCCAATACTTGCGACGACCGCGCATGCCGACCATCACCGTCTTCGAACCGGCGAAAGAAGACATAGTCGATGATCTCGAAGTCTTGAGCCTGACGAGTGACGGCTTGCTCGTGAGGACTCTTCGCGTCGGCCGGCCGACGCACCGAAACCAAACCGTCGATCGGTTTGTTCTCGTCATCGAAGAAGTCCAAAGCACTCAGTGATGACACGAGATCGCCCTACTTATTCATGTTTCACGCGCCGGCTACGACGCAGTTTTCCTATGAGTGACGAGACCGGAGTCTTTGCACCGAGGTGCTCATCACTTGGTCAAGTATGTCAGAATTGCCGTCGGACAGAAACACCATCGCAGAACTGCGGAATCAAAGGGCGCACACGAAGACTTTTCCTCGCGTTCCGTACGCTGAGTGCCCGCAGTATCTGGCGCGCGACAAGATCGCGGCGGCTTCAATTCGCTCGCAGCTTGGCCAGGAAGATGTCGTTGCTGCCTCGATTGGGGATCGAGTGGCTGCCGAATTTCGCGGCTCCGCTGCAGGCTCCGGAGAGATACAGGTTGCCTTGGCTGTCCGACTCAATCGTGTCGGCGTGGTCGGTGCTGTCACTGCCGGCTTGTTGGAACCACCGCAGCGTTCCGGCTCGGTCATACTTCACGATGTGGATATCCGAGGCAGGGCTGCTGCTGCTGGTGTGGGGCGTGCCGTCGAATTCGACGCGGCGGCGGAAGGCCAGGGTTCCAGTTCCGGTCACGGCATCGCGGCGGATCAACAAAGCAACTGTTATGTCGGCGGTTACGCCAACAGCAATACGTCGTTCGGCGGCCAGAAAACTCACCACTCGACCGGGCATCCGCTCAGCGGCCTGCAACTCTAAACCGGCCTGTTCTTTGGCCGTTGACGGATGCGGGGTTGGCGGTTGTCGGGTGCGGAGCCAGGCGACGTTGAACGATGCGGAGATCTTCGGCCAGCGACGAGGTAAAAAAGAAACGCCGCAAACTTGACTCGCCCGAAGCAAAAGCGAGTGGCCACTAAAAGTCGACGAGCGTCTCGTCGCGTTTCCGCTCTCGGCGAGAGCGGGCTACACTGCTCCGCATCATGATTCAAGCGGAAGCAGTCACCAAAACATATCGCCGTGGTCCTCACGAAGTGGCTGCTCTGCGCGGCGTTTCGTTTGAATTGCCGGCCGCATCGTTCGCCTTCGTTTTGGGACCGTCCGGCAGCGGGAAGAGCACTCTGCTGCAACTGCTGGGCGCTCTGGATGAGCCGACCTCCGGCGAATTGATTCTGGATGGACAACGCTTGCGCGGAATGACCGCTCGGCAGCGAGACACTTTTCGGCGCGAGCAGGTGGGTTTCATCTTTCAGAGTTTCAACTTGTTGAGCAATCTGACTGCCGTCGACAACGTTTTGGTGCCGTTCCTCCCCGGCGGAGTTCCCACGGACTTGCGCAACCGCGCGGTCGAATTGCTCAAACAAGTCGGTTTGGGGAAGCGGCTGGATCACCGTCCCAGCCAGCTTTCCGGCGGCGAACAGCAGCGAGTCGCGATCGCGCGCGCGTTGCTCAAAAAACCGAAACTCGTGCTGGCCGACGAACCGACCGGCGAACTCGACAGCGAAACCGGCAAGGAAGTCTTTCGGCTGTTGCGCGATCTGCGTGACCGCCATCAAGCGACCGTGATCGTTGTCACGCACGATCCGATGTTTATCAATCCCGACGATCGCATCTTGCGGATGCGCGACGGACGGCTGGTGGAGGAGGCATCACCATGACGACGGAAGTCAGTCTGACATTGGATGGCTCAGTCGCTCGAATCGCTCTGCGGGGTGATAAAGGCGTGCAGATGTTTTCGGCGGCGACTCGACAACGGCTGTTGGAAGTCGTTGAAGAAGTCGCACAGACCGATTGCTCAGTCGTCGTATTCGCGGCGGAAGGGCGAACCTTCATCGCCGGAGCGAACATCGACGAATTGCGAGGATTGACTGAGCAATCAGCCTATGAGGACTCTCGCGCCGGGCAGCGACTAATGAATCGCATCGAGTCACTTCCGCAGACGACGATCGCCGCAATTCACTCAGCGTGTGCTGGCGGCGGGACGGAGTTGATACTCGCCTGCGATCTGCGGTTCGCGGCCGAAGGTGCAAAGATCGGATTGCCAGAAACGTCGATCGGCGTCTTGCCGGGTTGGGGCGGAACCGTGCGGGCGAATCAACTGTTGGGTGCCGCCATCGCGCGGCGGTTGATTCTGACCGGCGAGTTGATTCCGGCCGAGGAGGCGTTGAGGATTGGACTCGTGGACGCAGTCTGTCCCGCGGAGCGATTCCGCGACGAGGTGGAAGCTCGCATCGCGCAGCTTCTAACTCGGGCACCGCAAGCTCGCCGCCGTGTCAAGCACCTGCTGGCGCAACATGCGGCGGACGGAATCAATCTCGCAGCACAATACGAGGCCGAAGCACGCGCATTCGCGGAGTGCTATCGCACCAGCGAACCGCTCGAAGGTCAATCGGCATTCTTGGAGAAGCGTGCCCCAACTTGGTCCACTCGATAAGACTTCCGACACTTGAGCCACAACTACTGTGAGACAACATCATGCCCGATTTGGCCGACGGGGAGTCCGTAGAAATTCAGGGGTCGGCCGCGAAGCCGTATCTCCTCAAGAACACCGGCGGGGTTTATTCCTGTTCGTGTCCTGCGTGGCGGAATCAGTCGATTGCCATTGAGCAGCGGACGTGCAAGCACCTGCGGAAGTTTCGAAGCGATGCGGCCGAGACCGAAAGAATCGGTTCGGCGCTTCCGCAGAAACCGGTACGCAAGTCCGCCAGTTCCAGTGATAGCGGAAACGAGACCGAGCCACCTATTCTGCTCGCGGAATCGTGGGACAACTCTCTTGACCTGACTGGCTGGTGGATGAGCGAGAAGCTCGACGGCGTGCGAGCGTACTGGGACGGCCAGCAGTTTCTGTCGCGGCAAGGAAACGTCTATCACGCTCCGGACTGGTTTCTGGAGGGCTTGCCGAACGTGCCGCTCGACGGTGAATTATGGATGGACCGCAAGGCGTTTCAGCGGACGGTCAGCATCGTGCGGCGGCAGGACAAGAACGAACAATGGAAGAGCATCCGATACTTGGTCTTCGACGCCCCCGCGATGAGCAGCCCGTTTGAAGAACGGATCGACTTTCTGAAACAGAGCCTGCACGACTGGAAGAACGGCTTCGTCACTGTGCATCAGCATGAACTGTGTCGCGACGTCGCTCATCTGCGAGAAGAGTTGCAGCGCATTGAATCGCTGGGCGGTGAAGGCTTGATGCTGCGTCAACCGGGGTCGAAGTACATTGCCGGCCGGTCATCAACACTGCTGAAGGTGAAGACGTTTCACGACGCCGAAGCAGTCGTCATCAGACATGAACCAGGCAAAGGCCGGCATTCCGGCCGGCTCGGAGCGCTCGCTGTACGGCTGCCCGACGGGACGGAGTTCGCGGTCGGCACGGGCTTCTCAGATCGCGAGCGAGAGAATCCACCGCCGGTCGGGAGCTTGATTCAGTTTCGTTACCAGGAGCTGTCTGATGGCGGTGTCCCGCGTTTTCCGAGCTACGTCGGTGCGAGACTCGATATCGATGTGGCGCACGCGGCGCGCGTGCGTGGCGTGCAAGAAATCGGCGCACGCAAGCCGCGCGCGCCACAACCTCGAATCGTGGTGGCTTCGGCGGTGTCACCGGCTCGAGAGAACCGGCCGCGCTACTTCGAGTTCATTGACGGATCATCCAGCAAGTTCTGGGAGATCACGCTCAGTGGCAGTGACGTGACTACTCGCTGGGGCCGAATTGGCAGTGACGGGCAATCGAAGACGAAATCATTCAGCTCGCCCGAAAAGGCGCGGACCGAGTATGAAAAACTCATCGCCGAGAAATCCGAAAAGGGCTACGTCGAGGTTGGAACGGATTAAATTTGAGTCAGTGGTGGCGGCAGCTATCCTATCGGCTGCGGGACAGAGCAGGAGAAAAGCCAGTCCAACTTCTCCGCGTTCGCCGCACTGCAAATCGCCACCGAGATTGCGGGCAAGCCACGTCCATTCCGAAAACATCGCGGTCCGTTTGCGATCCACAAAAAATGAAACTTGAAAACCTGGCCGCGGTTCGCACGCTCATTGCGGTGTCGAACTGCCGCGATCCAAATGGCAACGCCTTCCACATTCGGGCCGAGCTACGTAGAGTGATGCGGATTCAAGATCATTCACATTGGGCATGGTTATGGCAGACGATCCGAAGAAAAAAATCGCCGGTGATTGCTTCCGCAAAGGGACGGAGGCGATGGCGAAACAAAACTGGGATTACGCCATCGAGATGATCGGGCAGGCGGTGAAGTTCGATCAGGGCAATCTGCTTTTTCGCCAGACATTGCGCGGGGTTGAGCAGCGGAAATATCCGAAAGGGACCGGTGCGAAAATGGCCGGCATGCGCCTGATGGGAGTCAAGGCAAGCCTCAAAAAGGCTCGTATGACCAAGAATTGGGCGCAGCTCGACCTCTCCGCCGAGGAAGGACTGGCACTGATCCCCTGGGATGCGGACCTGAATGCCGACATGGGTGAGGCGGCCGCCAATCTGGGCTTCATCGACGTGGCCGTGTTCGGCTACCGCAAGGCGGTCGAATCCGATCCCAATAACAAGGTCTACCTCCGCGCGCTGGGACGGCTTCTCGAAGAGAAGGGCGAGTTCACGGAGTGCATCAAATGCTGGGAGCGAATCTTCAAGCTCGATCCGCTGGACATGGAAGCCCGCTCGAAGATCACGCAGGTCAACGCCAGTTCGGTGATCCGCGACGGTGAGTTTGAAGACGATCAAGGCAAGAAAGCGGAACGGTCCATTGAGGACATTCGCAAGATCATCGGCAAGCAAGTTTCCGCGAACGCCGCCGCCGATGGGCCGGGTCAATCCGAAGAGGCGGACCTGCAACGATCTATCCGCAAAGACCCGGACAACAAAGACGGATTTCTCAAGATTGCCGACTATTATCGGAGAAACGGCAGAGTTGAAGAGGCTCGCGACATGTTCCACAAGGCGCTGGAACTCTCCGGCGGCGATCACACCATTCGCGAACAGGTCGAAGATTGCGAACTCGATCTGATGCGGAAGAACGTGGAAATCGCGAAGGCCAACGCCGCCAAGAAAGCGGACGACGAAGACGCCAAAGCGACCTCAAAGGCACTGGCCACGGAACTGCTCAAGCGCGAGGCGGACGTCTACCGGACGCGAGTCGAACGTCATCCCAACGACCTGCGCGCGAAATATATTCTCGGCCAAGCCTTCTTCAAGCTGCAGATGTTCTCACAAGCGATCCCCATGCTGCAGGCTGCAATTCAAGATCATCGGATCGAAGGAGAGGCACTGCTGCTGCTGGCAAAGTGCTTCATCCAGGAGAAGAAGGGAAACCTCGCGCGCCGGCAACTCGAAAAGGCAATCCCCAAACTGAACGCGACCGACAACAAGGCCACGTTTTTGGATGCGCACTACTACCTCGGGCGCCTATGCGAAGAGGCCAAAGAATTCGATGCGGCTTCCGACCACTATGGCGAAGTGCTGGCCGTCGACTACGAATATAAGGACGCCCTCAAACGCCTGGAGGGACTGCCGTAAGTGTCGCCAGTTCTCGCCGAGAGCGGGTGCGGGTGCGGCCAGGAAATGGGACGTATGCGACTGATGGGACTTATGATTTCTGTCCGACTTGCCATCGGCGCATTCGTCACATCAGTCCTATTTGGCAATCCCCAATAATCCCGAGACGCAGCCATGATCGAAACGCTTTCCCCAACTCGACGCCAGTTGCTGCGAACTTCCGTGAGCGGCGGATTGGGGTTGTCGTTATCGGGGTTGTGGCGTGCTCAGTCGGCGATGGCAGAAGCGAACAAGACCGCGGCCGCGACGAGGATTCGGGCGTGCATTGTCGTCTTCTATTACGGTGGGCCGAGTCATCTCGACACGTACGACATGAAGCCGAATGCTCCGGCGGATGTGCGGGGGGAGTTTCAGCCGATTGCGTCATCGGCTCCGGGAGTACACGTCTCCGAGCATCTGCCGCGCATGGCCAAGGTGATGCACAAGGTCGCCATCGTGCGGAGCGTCAATCATCAAAATCGGCTACACGATTCGGCCTCGACCGAGATGCTGACCGGGCGACAATCGCCTCAAGGGGATCGCGAAGAGTTCGCTCCGATTCCGCAGTTTTACCCGTGCGTCGGCGCGACGTGCAGTTACCTATGGCGTGAGCGCGGGCTGGATGTGCCGCATGCGGCGTTGCCATTTGTGTTTCACAACGTGGTCGATGTCCCGTGCCAAGGGGGTGGCTTTCTGGGGTCGGCGTTTGATCCGTTGCAAATTGCCGTGGAAGTCGAGAGCCGAAGCTATCGCGCGGGATCGCTCGCACCGCCAGACGGTCGCGACTTCGCCAGCGTCGGTGATCGGCGACGGCTGTTGACGGCGTTAGAGCACAGAGGTCAGGCACTTCGGAATTCGGAA
>JAYVSP010000615.1:0-5429 GCA_043775215.1 Planctomyces sp.
TCATCGCGGGTACGCCTCGAACGGGCCGAAGAATTGGGCGTCGGCGTTTCTGCCGGCTCACACGCAGGGGACGACGATCTTCCCGCAACGCGAGAACCCGATCGAAGATCTGCTGCCGCGAGCCGACTTCGTCACCGCCGACAGCGATCGCGCGGGACTGGAATTGCTGAATCGCGTGAACCGCCAGTTTGAACAGGAACGGCCGGGTGATTCGCGATTGGAAGCGCGAGTGCGGTCATACGAATTGGCGGCGCGCATGCAGTTGGCTGCGCCGGAAGCGTTGGACCTTTCGCGGGAGCCGGCGCATGTGTTGAAGATGTATGGTTTGGATGGGACTTCGGATGGGATTAATGGGAATGATAAAAATCATAATTCCCCTTCTTCCCATAAGTCCTATCCGCCAGAAATCAACATCCCCGAAGAAGTCGAATACTTCGGTCGCAAGTGTTTGATCGCGCGCCGCCTTTTAGAACGCGGCGTGCGCTTCATCCAGATTTGGTCCGGCAACGACAACAGTTTCCCGCGCCGCAATTGGGACAGCCACGAAGACATCGAACGGGATCACCGCCCGCTCGCGATGGGCATGGCCATCGGAGCCGCCGCGCTCATCAAAGATTTGAAGCAGCGCGGTCTGCTCGACGACACGATCATCCTCTGGACCACCGAATTCGGCCGGATGCCTTCGACGCAAGGTTCAAAGGGCCGCGACCACAACCCGTTCGTCTTCACGAACTGGCTCTGCGGCGGTGGCATCAAGGGAGGCACGACTCACGGCCTTTCCGACCAATGGGGCTACAAACCGCTCGACCGCGAAAACGCCACAGAAGTCTACGACATCCACGCCACGATCCTGCACCTGCTCGGCATTGATCACACGAAGCTCACCGTCCGCCATAACGGAGTTGATCGTCGCCTCACCGACGTACATGGGCATGTGATTGACGAGATCATCGCATAACGAGTCAGCCTGGATTTGTTCAGTTCTCCTTGATGCATCGCACGTGTCTCGAAGTATTGTGATGCAGTGGGTGTTTTGGGCGATGCGGTCGAGGTTCGAACCACGGCCCCTCTCCCTAACCCTCTCCCCGGAGTACCGGGGCGAGGGGACCGGGCAAGAGGTGGCTTATGACCGACATCAGCCGCGGCCGATGATGTATCGCAAGGGATCGACCTCGCGGCGCAGGATGTCGAGCGTTTCGGCGTCCGGGGCTGGAGTTGTTTCGAGCGGATCGCGGACGAGCAGTTCGAATCCGGTGCGGTCACGGACGTCAGAGAGAGTTGCGCCGGGATGCAGCGATTCGACCTGCATCCGCTTTGTGGAGTCGTCGAATCCAAGTACAGCCAGATCGGTGATCACTTTGTACGGTCCCGTGCCGGCCGGCAGTCCGGCCGCCTCGCGAGCACCCGGTCCGGTGAGATAACCGGGCGTTGTCACGAAGTCGCATTTCTCGACGAACCGCCGACGGTCATGCGGCGTGATCACCAAAATCCGCCAGCACAGCGAGGCCAGATCATTCGCTCCGCCGCTGCCCGGCAAACGAACCTTCGGATGCAAATAGTCGCGGCCAATCTGCGTTGAATTCAGATTCCCAAACGGATCGATCTGTGCTCCGCCCAGAAACGTATACTCGACCAAGCCGCGCTGGCAGGTCTCCATGATGTCGGCCATGCTGGTCGCCATCAGTCCGTGATAAAACGTGCGTGAATCCCCCACGCTGATCGGCATGCGTGGCAGAAGTGGCCCGACTCCGCCTGCCTCAAACAGCAGAGTCAAATTTGGCGCGGTCGTCTTCTGCGCGAGCATTGCCGCCGCGCACGGAGCACCAGTCCCGACAACCACCATCGCGCCGTCCTCCAGCCAGCGAGCGGCAGAACAGATCATCAATTCCATGCGGGTGTAGCTCATCGTCACTCCACAAACAAAAACTCATTGGCGGCCAGCAGAGTGCGGCAGAAGCCGCGCCAGGCAGCGATCTGGCGATCCTCGGGCGACCCCGACGTCTCGGCGGACGCGCCAAAGTCTCGCACAAACTCCTCCGCACGCGTGATCTCCGCTGATGACGGCTCACGCTGAAAGACGACCCGATACGCCTGACGGACCCGGGCGGAGTTTTCCTGATCCGACAGCGCAATCAGTCGCGAGGCTAGTTCACGCGCCTGTTCCGCTACCAATTTGCTGTTGAGCATGAACAACGCCTGAGTGGCAATCGTGGTCGAGTCGCGCTTGCCGTTGAGCACGCTCGGTTCTGCGAAATCGAAGACTTGATACACCTCGTACAACGCACTGCGCACGACCGGCAGATACACCGACCGCCGATTCGAGTTATAAATCTGCGGAAAGAAATTCGCCGTGCCGGTGACGTAGCCTCGATTTGGAGTCGGCAATAGCGTTCCGCCCATCGCGTTCTCCAGCCGGCCACTGACCGCCAGCAGCGAGTCGCGAATTGCTTCGACCTCCAATCGCCGACGATTGCGTCGCCACCACAACCGGTTATCGGGATCGACGAGAAACGCGGTCTCGTTGAATGTCGTCTGCATTTGATACGCAGATGAGACCATGATCGCACGGTGCAGCGACTTCACCGACCAACCGGAGCCGATGAACTGGCGGCTGAGCCAATCGAGCAGCGCCCGATGCGTCGGATTGTCGCCGAGCAAGCCGAAGTTGTCCGGCGACCGAACCAGTCCCTCGCCGAAGTGTCCTTGCCAGATCCGATTGACCGCCACGCGCGCGGTCAGCGGGTGCGTCGGCTCGGTCAGCCAGCGCGCAAACTCAAGCCGCCCGCTGCGGTCAGCGACGATCGGAGTTTGCTGATCGCCAGCCACAATCCGAGGAAAGCGACGCGGAAGACGTTTTTTGCCCAACGTCGTGTGATTCCCGCGTAGATGGATCGGCAAGTCTTCGACGGTCCCCTCGCTGACGGCCATCGCTTCGGGCAGCTTCGGCAAAGCGGCTTCGAGTTGCTTGACCTCGTCTCGCCGCGCCTGCAATGCGGTCTTCGTCTCGGCCGTGAAATACTCCTCGACATTTTTCGGAACGGCGAACGGCGAACCTTCCGCCATGTTGAACAGCAGCTTGCGCAATGTCTCCTGTCGAGCATCCGGCAATTCAGTCGCAGACTTGCCGGCCTCGGTCGCTTTGAGTTGCTTCCACGCGGCCACAACCCCGGCCAACTCTGCGCCGGTCATTTCGGCGAGTGACACCAATTGCCGAGCAGACTCTGCCGCCTTTAATGCAGCAATCGGCTTGAGCGCGATCAGCAACTCATGCCAAGCGGCGAGTGGGGTGTTCGGATCGTCGATCGTCTTTTCGAGATGCCGTTTCCATTGGGAGACGATGGCGGGACGAAGATCAGTCGGCGAAACGATGACAGGCGAGCCGCCGATCGCTACGGAGGCGATCAGCAACTTGTCGATGTGTGGCAGTGGCGGCTGCCGATATAGGCGAATCACGTTGACGCCGGCTTTGAATTCGTAGCTCCCTTCAATGTGCCAGCGTTGCGTGTCCGGATTCCAACTGCCGGTGACTTCCTTGAACGCGTCTTGCTTGATGATCTGACCGTTGAGCGACAACTGTGTCGGCCGCGATCCGGCAGCGGCATAGCGCGTTTCGATCTGATACAGACCGGCGGCAGGGACGGTCACGTCGTACTCTGCGGTCCATTCGCCGTTGCCGTTGCTGAGGATCACGCCGATCCCCTCGCCATAACCAGTGCTCAGCTTGAGTGCGTTGCCACGCTGATAGTTCTCCGCCTCGACGACGTGTACGCCGTCGGGTGGCGGAGCGGTTTTGTCGGCCCGCTTGTCGAATTCGACCCCAAACAAACGCGAGGTCTTTTCGAGATAAATCTCTCGTGCTGCGGCACGGACGTAATCGGCCACACGAGCACGGCTCTCATCCAACAACTGTTCGTTCGCCTTCGCGACGAGTTGATTGACTTCGTTCTGTTTGACGGCAATGTGTTGTTTTTGCTCGGCGTGATGCTGCAACGCAGTGGGCGATCCGAGCGGCCGTTCATTCCAACTGGCGACGACGTTGAAATTGAGCATCGACTTCGTGCTCTTGAAGATGCCGGCCAACGAGTAGTAATCGGCCATCGGTAGCGGATCAAACTTGTGATCGTGGCAGCGAGCACATCCCAGCGTCAGCCCCATGAACGCCTTGCCGATCGTGTCCACTTGCTCGTCAACAATGTCCATCTGCATTTTGAGCGGATCGTCTTCCGCCAGCATCTTCGCGCCGATAACCAGGAATCCGGTCGCGGTCAGCCGGTCCGATTGCTTCGCCGCAATGACCGGATCGTTTGGATCACCGTCCGGCGGCAAAAGGTCGCCGGCGATTTGCTCTCGGACGAATTCATCGAACGGCAAATCGCGATTGAACGCGGAGATCACCCAGTCGCGATACCGAAACGCATTCGCCTGCGCGAGGTTCTCATCCAATCCATTCGAGTCGCCGTACCGCGCAACATCTAACCAGTGCCGCCCCCACCGCTCACCATATCTCGGCGAGGCGAGCAAACGGTCGAGTACACGAACAAACGCATCCGATTGGTCGTCGGCAAGAAACTCGGCGACATCATCCGGCGTCGGCGGGATTCCGTGCAGATCGAACGTCGTGCGGCGAATCAGCGTCCGCTTGTCGGCGATCTCTGCCGGCTTCAGTCCGCGAGCTTCGAGTTCACTTAAGATGAAGCAATCTATCGGCGATTGTATCCAGCGTTCCTGTTTCACGGCCGGCGCACGCGGATTGCTCATCGGTTGAAACGCCCAGAAGCTCTTTTGCTCGTCGGTGAACTGCATCGGTTTGGAGTCAGTCTTCACGACCGGCTTCTTCGTCACGGACTTCGGCTTGTCACCGTCCGGCCAGACTGCCCCCGCTTTGACCCAAGCGGTCAAGTCGTTGATGTCTCGCTGCGACAGCTTTTCCTTCGGCGGCATCGCCAACGTGTCGGCGTGGTTGACCGCGCGAATCAACAAACTTTTGTCAGGTTCACCGGGCACAATTGCCGCGCCGCGCGAGCCACCTTCCAGCATGTCCGCTCGCGAATCGAGCCGCAGGTCACTCTCGGCATTTTCCCCACCATGACAATCCCAGCAGCGTTGAGCCAACAGCGGTCGAATACGCTTCTCAAAGAATTCGACCGCCGGTCCATCAAGTGGTTTCTCGGCAGCCGGTTCATCGGCCCAGGCCATGAATCCGGTAATCAACAGTAAGAACGCTCCGCTGGCACGCATGAACTCGCTCTCCATGAGGTTTTCACAGTCGCCAGTTTGTCCGTTGGTTCGCGGTTATGAAACCCAAACAGCCATTCTATACTTCGCGCGGCCGAGATTGAGAGATGTTTAACCGCAACGCCATCGGCGTGCGCGAGTCGTATCCATCGCGCCCACGCCGATGGCGTTGGGGTTAAACAAAGCATCAATCT
>JAYVSP010000616.1:0-10282 GCA_043775215.1 Planctomyces sp.
TCTCGATGACTCGACCCACCCTACTCTCCTCCAACACGGCAAATGAGCTGGCACTGTGCCGGTTTCTAGCAATGGTGCATAACTCCAGACATAATCGCCAGCGTTTTGTAGGTTCGACAGAAGTGCGGCATGATGGACTCATCCCGGCTCGAAAGGAAACGTCGCCATGATCAAGAACTTTGTGATCGCCTCTGTCGTTTCTGCCGCGTTGATCGGAACAAGTTGGGCGTTCTGGCAAGAGCCTGCTCCAAGCCGTCCGAATCCCAGTCCAAGGGTGGGGAGCCGGCTCAGTGGATCCGCTCCAACGAATTTTTTTTCAAATCCCACGATAACCTTCTTGAGAATCCGCGAGGTTCAGACGGAGCTGAAGCTGGAGGAGGACAGGGCGAAGAAGGTGGAGGAGATCAACGCGGAGGTCACTCGCGAACGCGCGCAGATTGTGGGCGAATACACCGCCAAACTGACGGAAGTGAACAAGAAGGCGGAGGACCAAACGCTCGGCCTGCTCAATGAAGCGCAGCGCCGGCGAACGGAGCAACTTCGGTTGCAGCAACAGGGGCCACGAGCCTTCAGCGCGAACTCGGTCGCCGAAAAACTCGGCCTCAGCCAAGAGCAGCGTGACGAGATCGCGAAGCGCAATCAGCAAGTCTTCGGAGACGCCAGCGATCGAAGCCGAACGACCACCGCGCCGAACCCGACTGTTCCCACCCAAGACCGACTTCAGCAGGCGCTTGAAGAAGGCAGCAAACGCTCCGCAGAGACTCGCGAAAAGATCCTCGCGCTCCTCACCCCGGAGCAAAAGGCGAAGTGGTCCGAGATGACCGGCGAGTCCTTCAAGTTCCCAACACCTCAGTGGTCAACCACGGGCGGCACCAGCACGCGATCCTCGGAACCGGCGAAGCCAAGTGTCGAGAAAAAGGATCAATAGCCGCCGCTGGCCCAAAACTGGGCAGGAGGTTGGTCCGCTGATTGATGACGCATGGCATAGACGCCATCATTCCGCCGTCTCATTGCATCCGTGAACTGGTCGCCAACCAATGCCCAAGTCGCAACCGATAAATCGTAACCTTGCTGCCGTGGATCTCTTTTGCGGAGCAGGTGGACTGACACACGGACTCATCAAAGCGGGTATTCCGGTCGTTGCTGGGATCGACCTTGATCCAGAATGTCGGTTTCCATTTGAAGCAAACAACAGGTCGAAGTTCCTCCTTCGCGATGTTGCAAGCCTGAAAAACAAAGAGTTGCTGGGTGAATACCCGAAATCGGCAATGCGAATTTTGGTTGGATGCGCGCCGTGTCAGCCATTTTCCAGGTACTCACAAGCTGTGGATCGGACTCGCGATCAAAAATGGGGATTACTCGAACAGTTTTCGCGGCTTGTGTCCGAGAGCAACCCTACCGTTGTCAGCATGGAAAATGTCCCGGAATTAGCTCGCCACGATGTCTTCCGAAAATTCGTGCAACGACTTGAAGCATCACAGTACCACGTTTCCTACAGCAACGTGTTTTGTCCTGATTACGGAATTCCGCAGCACCGAACTCGGCTGGTTCTTTTTGCCTCATTAAGCGGGCCAGTTTCACTGCTGCCACCAACACACAGACCAGACCAATTTCAAACAGTGAAGCAGGCGATTGCGAAATTGCCTGCTCTCACTCGCGGCGAGGTTGATGAAAAGGATCCGCTACATCGAGCATGTCGGTTATCAGATTTGAATTTGCAACGGATTCGTGCCTCAAGCCCTGGCGGCTGTTGGAGAGATTGGCCAGTTCAATTAGTTGCCAAATGCCATCAGCAAGAATCTGGCAAGACTTACCCCAGTGTCTACGGCCGAATGGAATGGGACAGCCCGGCTCCGACAATCACGACTCAGTTCTTTGGTTTCGGGAATGGGCGTTTCGGACATCCAGAACAGGACCGGGCGATCTCGTTAAGAGAAGGGGCGATTTTGCAGTCGTTTCCTCGAAAGTATCGGTTCTGTCCTAAGTCCGCCGAAGTCTCGTTTGCAACCATCGGTCGATTGATCGGCAACGCCGTTCCGGTTCGTCTGGGAGAGATCATCGGTAAAACCATCCTCAATCACATCGTGAACTCAAATGCCTAAGAAACTTGATCCGACGGAACATGTGGCATTCGCAAAAGACAGTGATTTTCCCGCGATCACTGAGGCCCAGAAGGCAGTAGCCGAAGCACAAATCGTCTCGCATCATAAGACGATCGACTACGACACTCGTGAATATCCCGTTGAAGTTCTCGTTCAAAAGTACCTCGCCCGGTTGGAAGAAGACGACAACGAGTTGTTCGTTCCCGACTACCAACGGGAGCATACATGGCCGCCAGAGCATCAGTCGAAATTCATTGAGTCCGTGCTGATCGGACTTCCGATTCCGTATCTCTTCGTCGCGGATGTCAAAGACAAGGAAGGCCGTATTGAAATCGTCGATGGTTCGCAGCGCATACGCACACTGGCGGATTTCACGGAAAACAAACTTCGGCTCTCAGGTTTGAAGAAGCTGCCAGATTTGAATGGATTCATGTTCCAAGACCTACCAATTAGCCGACAACGACGTTTCAAGCGTCATACGCTGCGGATGATTGAACTGACAGAAGATGCCGACGAGGAAGTTCGCCGCGACCTCTTCGAACGGATTAATACGGGCAGCCAAAAACTCACCGACATGGAAGTTCGATGGGGGGCTCATGATAGCCCCTTTCTCCGGTTCATCCGAGAATGCTCCGGAGATCCGCTCTTCATCAAGCTGGCTCCTCTCAGTGAGGCAGCGGTCAATCGTCGCGAACGGCAAGAGTTTGTCCTCCGGTTCTTCGCTTACCTTTACAACTACCAAAAATTTGACCGCAAAGTCGTGGACTTCCTGAATGAATACCTCGAACACACTCAAAAGAAATTCAATGAAAAGCTAAAGGCCGAGTTGAAAAAGGAATGGGATGGAATGCTCGCATTCGTCGAACGAACTTTTCCAAACGGTTTTTCGAAAGCCAAAGGCCATGTCCGAACTCCTCGCATTCGCTACGAGGCGATTGCCGTAGGTTCTGCGCTCGCGCTCCAAATGAAGCCGACATTGCAGCCGACTTCGCCAGATTGGCTGAATTCAAAAGAGTTCAAGTACCTCACAACATCGGATGCGAGTAACTCGCGTCCCAAAGTCGTCAAGCGAATCGAGTATGTCAGAGATAATCTGCTCGGAAAGTGACACATGATCGCCGTTCAAACAGACTTCATGACGAGAGCTGACGAAGTCAATCGCTACTTTCAGTTTTTACGCGAGTTCGACAAGGGACGTGTGGCCTTCTCTGCTCTTCCGAATGGTCAGACTTCGATGTCATCGACGGACCAAGCAGCGTTGTTCAAAACGCTGAAAGCGAATGGCTTCTTGTTGCTCTACAACTTGGTTGAGTCCACGGTCAAGAATGCAATTGAAGCAATTTTCGATGAGTTTAAGACTCAAGGGGTTTCGTTTGATGCGTGTCGCGAAGAGGTTCGCAAGATCGTTCTGACAAATCTGCGGCGTCACAACGTGGAGAAGATTGTGCCAGCGCTCTCGGCGATATCTGTCGATGTCGTGGTGGCAACATTCCGCAAAAGGGAGCTTTTCAGCGGCAACGTTGATGCTCGTCGAATTCGTGAGGTCGCTGACGACTATGGCTTTCGTCGACCACAGGCAAAGTCCAATGAGCTTTTGACTGTGAAGGACAATCGAAATGATCTTGCTCACGGTGACAAATCGTTCGCTGAGGTCGGACGCGATTACGACGTTGAGCGATTGGAAAAGATCAAATCCGAAGTGGTGACATTTCTTGAAGAACTTCTTGAGAACATCGCCGAGTACATCACAACGGGTTCGTATCTCGCGTCGCCGCCCCAGGCAGCCACAGCTTTGTTGATCAATTGAGCCACGGTGCTTCACGACTGGACGGATGACATGCTCAGACCATCGGGAATAGGTATGGGTGACTTGGCTTCTTTGCCCGTCTTTCGACAACTCAAGATGTACCATCCGTTTGCACATAAACAATGCTCTGGCCCACTATTTGAGACACTGGTAAAGAATGTCGAAACACGTTCACTCCGAACTCGAACGCTCAAAGATTCTCGTCACAACGGATGCTGCCATTCGCGCTGGCTATTGCGCGCTGCGAGTGGAGCGAAGCCGCCGGTTGCAAGTATTCCACGCCCAGGCACGAGCACTCAGATTTGCGGCATCAAACGCAAAGAGACCGGCAGACCTTTTGTGGATGTCAGGCATTCAAGCTGCCTTGTTGACCGCCGCTGGGATTTCAGATTCCAAACAGCTCGATGATGTCGCCAAAGCCGAGGCGGTATGTCATTTCGTTAGACGAATCGCCGCCGTGGAAATGAACTTTGTTGACGAGTTGGCTTCGCAGTTTCTAACGAATTGCGATGCCAAACTAGATCAAGAGATGCGTACCGCCCCCGATAGACTGGCGCAGCGCCGATTGACTCGGTCGATCCTCGCTCACCTTCGGAACGGCGGCATGCGCTATCGGTGGTTGGCGTCGAACGGCGGCTCATGGTCGGACATGTCCGAAGACGAAGCTGCCATCGAGTTGAATCTGCGCGGTATCTCATGGACGGTCGGCGGCCAGCCACGGACGTTGATCTACAACTTCACGGTCCCATTGGTCCGCAACAACATTGATCTTTGTTTGTTCGATCGTAGCCCGGACCAGCTATCAAAAGAGACACACAACACGGCAACGGCATACCTTGCTCTTGGCGAACTCAAAGGCGGCATTGATCCGGCGGGAGCTGACGAGCATTGGAAGACGGCCCGGACAGCACTCGGACGAATCCACACATCGTTTGCGAAGTGCAAAGCCAAACCGAAGACGTTCTTCATCGGCGCGGCCGTCGAAACCAAAATGGCCAGTGAGATTTGGACCATGCTCAAGAAAGGTGAGTTGGACAATGCGGCGAACCTGACCGATGCAGGTCAACTCGCCTCAATGACACAGTGGCTTTGCTCGTTGTAGCGAGCCGAAAGGGACTCAGCTTCGCAAGTATCTGAAGCCGCAGGAATGAAAGCCGGATGGGGCTGCGCCACCTTCTGCGAGGGTGGGCTACCCGGTGGATGAGGCTCAACCGAAGAGCGAATCGCTGTTTTGCGAGCGGCCACGGCCGGATTAGACTGATTGTTGAAGTTCAACAGGAGCCGTTCATGTCGATCACGATCAGTCCCGAAGTCGAAGCCATGGTCCGTCAGATTCCGAATTTTGCCGCGCGCTTGGAGCGGTTCATCAACGATCAATTTGAACTGGAACTGTGGCGGATACGCCGTTCGAAATCCGACGTCGTCGCGATTGTCGAAGAAGGGCTTCGGGACGGGACTGCCTTGCGAGCCACTGATGCGAACCGAGACGAGTTGTTCGCGCGGATGCGGTCGTTGATGGAGAGCCTGCCGCATGGCTACCCGATCCGCTGATGACATCCAACGCTACCGGGGCAGCGGCGTTGTCGAAAGCCCCACAGCTTTCCCAGCATGCGAAGACCGCGCGGTCCGCAGAGGTCAAGGCTGTCCGAGCTGCTGCCGAAATAGTTGCGTCACCGCGGCACAAAGAAGAGTCCGCGATTGATATTCTGTGTCTCATGCCGTTCGCGATCGAGCAGGAACTTTGAAGAATCTTTGAGTGCATCCAGGTCGGTCTCAGAGGACGTGACCTGCGTGGATTCCAGGTTCTCAGGCTTTGGCTCTCCCTTGTAGGTCTTCACCACCGTGCGTTGGGGAGCGTGAATTTCGCCAGTCGCGATATCGAGCACGGTGATCGTGAACCGACTCAGTCCATCCATGCCCTCTGGCAGCACCCAAGCGTAGGTGTCGCCATACAGTCCGACATGGCAAGCGTTCTCGGGGACATCGTCCTTGCCGCCCACACAGTACCAGCCCATCGGCAACATGCACTCGTATGATTCGGTTCCGCCGACGAAGAAGCCCTTGAGCCGGTCTTCGCACTGATCGCACTCGGAAGGTGCCGCACCCACGATGACTTGAAACGCGCAACGCAGGCGGCGGATGTTATCCGAATCGGTCACTGGAGCTGTGGACCAGTTCTCGGTCACGGATCGCGTCGCGGTCACTCCGAAGAGCAGAGAGAGGATTGGCAGAGCACCGCCACCCTGCGACAACCTTGTGAGCGTCGGGCTGTAGGTGGGATTGAGGCTGACCCCCTGCTGGTCTGCAACATTCACCGTTCCCGCAGTGACCATCGAGATGGACGGCATCGCAGCCGGGCTCGACGCGAAGCATGCCACATTGTTCAGAACTTGCTGATAATAGATATCGGACACGGTGATGTTGGCGGCGACCGTGTGTTGGCGCAGGACTCGATGAGTCGCGCAGCCGCTGAGCCACGGCACAAGCAGCATCGCCAGCGCGATAAATGACCGACCCACCGACGATATCTCCAAACGGACACGCCGACCACGCATCGTGGATTGAGCCCGCGCAGTAAGGCACATAGGCGATCCCATGACGGACATTTCCGGTAGTATCGGTTGTCCGACCGGGGCAAGATGAGTCATTCAGTTCAATCGAAGCTTCAAACACAAACGTCTGAAACGCGATGTTCACGCCAGAGTCTCGCGGACGACTCGTGCGGGTTGAACGCCGGTGAGTTTTTCTTTCAGACCGTGTTCATTGACGAACAGCACGTACGATCCGAAACAAGCGCCTTTCTGGCCGAACGTCTTTCGCAAGCAGTATCTCGCTCCGAATGTTGATCCGCCGGAGGAACTCTATGACCTTGTCGCCGACCCGGAAGAGCTGACAAACTCGCCGTGAATCCGGATCAGAAAGCTACGTTGGAACGGTTGAGACAAACGACCCTTTCAGAGTTACGGCGCACGGAATCGAGTTTCCTCGACCACTTGTCGCCTGTCGCTCGTTGAGGCTGCTCGTGCCGCTGATCCCACTCACGGTCTTGCGTCGTGCTTGTGATTTTCGGTTTTGAAACCGCTTCTAGAGCATTTTGAAGGTTGGTCTTCAGTAACTACCTTCGCCAGAAGGTGGTTTTTCGTTCGAATCCACGCTCTGGCGGCTGCAAACCAATTCCAAAAGTGCTCTAGCGTTTTCCGATGCAGTACAACGCACGGTCGGTTCGCAACAGGAGTTGTCCGTTGTGAACCGCCGGGGACGCATTCGTGCGGCTGTTGTCGTCGTCGAAGGCGTTGTGAGCCAACAGCTCAAATTGCGGTTTGGCGGCGACGACGAACGTGCCGTTGTTCTGCGAGACGGCGTACAGCTTGCCGTCGGCCAACACGGGCGAGGACCAGATGTTGCCTGGACGCGGTTCTAGCCGCTCTTGAAACACCGTCTCTCCGGTGGCCGCATTCTGACAGCAGACGAAGCCGCCACCGTCCGCGAACCAATACAGATGGCCGTCGTGATAAATCGGCGAGCCGACATTCGAGCCTTTGGTTTTGAGCCACACCCTGTGCGACTCGGTCAGGTCGCCGGTTCCGCCTGTGCGCACCGCCAGTGACGTGTGCCCACCGCCGATGGCATAAACAACACCGCCCGCCGCGACCACACTCGGACAGACGTAGCGATGCACTCCGTCCGCATTCCACAGCGGCTTCCCGTCGTTCGGATCAAAGCTCAGCAACCGCGGTTCAGAGCTGACGACGACTTCCGGCCGCGAAGTGGAATTGATCAGCAACGGCGTATTCCAGGCGGCCCGAACTCCACCAGCCCGCCATTCTTCTTTACCCGTCAGCTTGTCCAAGGCGACCAGCGAGCCGCTTTCGATGCTGGCATTGACGATCAACAGCTTGCCAAACAGGATTGGCGAACAGCCGGAGCCCCAACCGTTGATTCCCTCGCCGACGCTCGCTTGCCAGAGCTGATTGCCATCGAGATCGAAGCAAAACACGCCAGACTTTCCGAAGAAGACAAACAGCCGTTCGCCGTCGCTGATCGGCGTGCTCGCGGCATAACCGTGGTACGAGCCTTCACCCTGATAGTTGTGTTCCGGCAGCTTGGGCTCGAATTGTTTGCTCCAGTTTTGGTTGCCAGTTTTCCGGTCGAAGCACAACAGATGACGCCGCAGATCCTTCTGCTCGCCCTTGTTCGGTTCCAGCCCATAGCCGGTGTAGCAGGTCAAATAGACGCGATCGCGCACGACGATGGGACTCGACGCGCCGGGTCCAGGAAGTTCGACTTTCCAGGCGATGTTGTCGGTGGACGACCACTTGACCGGCACGCCTTTCTCATCGCTGACGCCCAATCCGCCAGGACCACGAAACTGAGCCCAATCGCCGGCCTGCGCGGACGCCGACACGATCGACAACACCAACGACAACACAGACAGAAAGCGAACAGGCATTGCGAACTCCTCGTTACAGGTCAAAGGTTTTCAACAGCGCGTCCAGTGCCCGCTGTCCATCGGCTGGTGACACCACCGCGCTGATTCGGATTTCGCTGGTGCTGACCATCTGAATGTTGACGTTGGCGGCGGCGAGAGCATTGAACATTTTCTCGCCGACTCCCGTGTGACTGCGGAGGCCGATGCCCATCACTGACAGCTTGGCGATCTCCCGCTCAAAGCTGAGAGCCGCGTCACGCCACGGTTCTAACACCTCGCGAACCAGCAGTAAGCATTGATCAAGGTCTTTGCGAAGCACGGTGAAGGACAAGTTCGCATGGCCGCGCTGGCCGATGTTTTGCACGATCATGTCGACCATCACGCTCCCCTCGGCCACGGCAGTGAAGATTTTGGCCGCGACGCCCGGCTCATCGGGAAGGTTGCGGACAGTGACTCGCGACTGATCTTTGTCGAGCAGCACTTCGCTGACGACGATGTCTTCCATATGCGATAACCGGCTGACGACATCGCGTTCCAGTTCATCGCGTGAATGGTGCGAGATCGTGGACTCGCCCTTTTGTTCCCATCCGACGGTTGGGGGCGCGGCCGTTTCTTCGTGCAGCTTGAAGCCGTCATGCACGGCGATGAGCGCTTCTTGGCAGTGACTGCGATCCACGAGACATGAAATCTTGATGTCGCCGGTTGTGATCATATCGATGCTTACGCCCTTGGCCGCGAGCGCTTCAAACATGGTCGCGGCCACGCCCGTGTGATGCCTCATGCCGGTGCCGACGGACGACACCTTGGCCAAATTCGTGCCGTGCTGGACACTGCCGGCTCCGAGTTCCGCGATAGCCTCGTGCGCGGCGGTCAACGTTTCGGCGAGGTCAATTTGCGGGACCGTGAACGACACTTGAGCCAGCCCGCCGCTCGCGACGTCCTGCACAACCATGTCGATCGGGATTTTCCGCTGAGCCATCTTGGTGAAGATCAGGCTCATCACGCCCGGTCGATCGGGGATGTCGCATAAGCTGACGCGGACTTCATCTTTCACCAGTGCCAAGCCGGTGGCCACCGCTCCATCCTCGTCCGCTTCTGGACAGATCAACGTGCCGAGCGAGTCGTTGAATGATGGCCGCACGCGCAGTCGCACGCGGTATTTCTTTGCAAATTCGATCGACCGCGAGTGCATCTTGCCGCCACCGAGGCTCGTCAGTTCGAGCATCTCGTCATACGAGATGCGTTGCAGCTTGCGCGCGTTCTTCACGATCCGCGGATCGGTCGTGAAGATCCCTTCGACGTCGGTGTAGATCTCGCACTCCTCCGCTTGCAGCACGGCGGCCAGAGCGGTCGCCGTCGTATCGCTGCCCCCGCGACCGAGCGTCGTGATGTTGAAGTCGTCATCGACTCCCTGAAATCCGGCAGCCACGACGATCTTTCCGTGATCCAGTGCCTTGCGCATTCGCTCGGTCGAGATCTTGCGGATGCGAGCCTTCGTGTGTGTCGCGTCGGTGATGATCCCGATTTGCGCGCCCGTCATGCTGACCGATTGCTCGCCCAGTTCCTGGATGGCCATCGCGACTAGCGCGACCGCTTCTTGTTCGCCTGTTGCCAGCAGCATGTCCATTTCGCGCGTCGGCGGATTTTTGGAAATCTCGTTGGCCAGCTCAATCAGTTCGTCGGTCTTCGCACCGCGAGCACTGATGACCATGACAACCTGATGCCCTTTGCGTTTGGTATCCACCGCTCGCTGAGCCGCCGCCAAAATTCTCTCGGCAGTCGCCACACTGGTCCCGCCAAACTTCTGCACAATGATCGACACGATGCCAAAACCTTTCGCTGATAAACTATTCTTCGTGCGGGCGAGATTGAGAGATGTTTAACCGCAACGCCATCGGCGTGCGCGAGTCGTATCCACCGCGCCCACGCCGATGGCGTTGGGGT
>JAYVSP010000617.1:0-7835 GCA_043775215.1 Planctomyces sp.
TCCAGTCGCCCCCGTTCCACCTCTCGACAACTGCCAACTCGCAGCACGCTTCATGCTGCGCACTCCGAAATCCTCGTCGCTACAATGGACGGCTACTGTTTAACCGCAACGCCATCGGCGTGCGCGAGTCGTATCCACCGCGCCCACGCCGATGGCGTTGGGGTTAAACAAAGCATCAAACTCGCCCGTGCGGGCGTCTCACGTACCTCGACGCGACCACTTGGGTTTCGCGATGATCGGCGAAACACTGCCGGGCGTCGAGTGGTGCGCGGTCTGAAATGAATCACGATGAGGGACGGCTTTGTCGCTGTCTGAGAATCGCCATGCAACCAGATTTCATCTCGCTCACTGTTGGCGGCTGCATCCTGACTTTTGGAGTGCTGCTGGCGTGGTTGAATTGGAAAACATGGGCTTGGCAACAGCAGGAGTTCATCGACGACCCGCGCGAGCTCCGGCATCTGCAAGCTCGGTTTCGTCGCCGAACACAGACATCCGGCCTGATCGCGTTAGTCGGATTACTCATTCCATTAGGCGACTTGCCGCTCGTCTGGAAGCAACACCCCGTCTTGTCCTCGATCTTGTGGATTGCCATTTGTTGCGTCTGCTTCTGGATCATGCTGCTCGCGCTGGCAGACCTGGTAGCCACTCGATCCCATTCGCGAGCCACATTGCTGCGGCTGCAAGCTCACAAGGGCGAACTGCTGGACCAACTCAAACGTCTGCGGCCAGATGCCAGTGCGGATGAAATTCAGAAACCCTTGCAATAGGAGACGAAGCTGACGGGACTCCGGTTGACCGTTGCCGCACTCTTGACCGGTTGCCAGATCGAACTCCAATGGCGAATGCAGTTCGGCCCGAAGGGTCGCCACTCGAAAGCCCAGGGCAACGCCCTGGGGAACCGAAGACAAGGAAACTCCAGCCCTGAAGGGGCGGCACAATCCACAATCGCTCGTTGCGCCCCTTCAGGGCTGTTTGTTCCAATGCATTGGATGAGTACGATGCCGAAATGGCGTCCGTCCTCCCGAAAATCAAACGGTATTGGCGTGCGGATTTATTCACGAGATCACGAGCCGCCGCGTGTTCATTGCTAGAAACAGAGGTCCGAACTGGTTGTGAACCTGCAACCGATCAGCATCCGGGAAAACAACCGGATGTCTCCCGCGGATGCGAGGCGTGCGCTGGTGATCGTTGCCGAACACCAGTCTTATCTGCTGACCGAGTGGCAAAGGATTCATCCATGAAGATGAGCGAAGCAGAATTTGAGCGGCAATATGCCGACGCCACACGACGCGGAGATGAAGAGTTGCGCACCGCGCCACTCGCGATTGCCGTGAAGTATAATACCAGGACACGCTGTGTCGTCCTGGACATGAACAAAGGCTCAAAATTGGTGGTTCCCGTTGATCTTCTCCAAGACGTTCAAGGCGCGCCCGCTCGTGATCTAGCCAAAGTACATATTCTCGGCCCCGGACTCGCCATTGAATGGCCGACGCTCGACCAACAATTCAGCGTTTCTGGCCTCTTGGCGGGCAATTTTGGCAACGAAGCCTGGATGGCCGCATTGTGCCATCGCAAGCCGTCTAAGCCAAAACCCAAGGTCGCGTCGTTGCGAACCGACGCGATCAAGCGCCGGCCACCCACAACGCGAAAGAAAGTTGCTGCTCGTTGATTGAATCGCGGGCTGGCACGCAGTTGAGAATTCGTCGTTTCTCATTATCTGAACAAAGGACTCGATCATTTCTATTTCAACTCACTCCGACCTCGCCCATCAAATCTGCATGAACCCCGCTTGCCGAGCGACGTATTCGGTGAGCGAAACGCTCGTCGATTGTTCTAAGTGCGGGCATCTGATTGACATCGCCTACGACTGGGATCGAGTCCCCGTGCCGGGTTCGCTTCAGCAGTTTGAGTCGCGGTGGAGCACGCGGCGGAATCCGCTCGACTTCAGCGGCGTGTGGCGGTTTCGCGAGCTATTGCCGTTCGCGAAGGACGAGCAGATCGTCACCATCGGCGAAGGGCAAACCATTCTGCAATCGTCCGCTGGCGTGGGAAAGTACGCGGGATTCCAAACCGGCAAACTGCTGTTGCAGTACGAGGGACTGAACCCGTCCGGCAGTTTCAAAGACAACGGGATGACGGCCGCCTCCACGCATGCTCATATGGTCGGGGCGAAGGTCGCGGCGTGTGCTTCGACGGGGAACACCAGCGCGTCGTTGGCGATTTACTCCAGCACCACTCGGCTGTTCGAAACCATCGTTTTCATCGGCAGCGGCAAGATCTCGTTCGGAAAACTGTCGCAGGCGCTCGACTACGGAGCCAAGACGTTGCAGATTCAAGGGGACTTCGACGACGCGTTGAAACAAGTCCGCGACGTCTGTGCGGCTCGCGGGATTTACCTGTGCAACAGCGTGAATCCGTTCCGGCTGGAAGGCCAGAAGTCGATCATGTTCCGAGTGCTCGAAGGTCTGAACTGGGAAGTCCCTGACTGGATCGTGGTCCCCGGCGGGAACCTCGGTAACTCGAGCGCATTCGGCAAGGCGTTCACAGAACTGAAAGATTTGGGCCTCATCACTCGCATTCCGCGATTGGCCGTGATCAACGCGAGCGGCTCGAACACGCTGTATCAGTTGTTTGAACAGCAGAAGCTCCGTTGGAACGGCGGTCGGCTCGACGAGGCCAAGATCATCACCGATAAATTCTTCACGCAGATGGACACCGACAACCGCCGCGCCTCGACGCTCGCAACAGCCATTGAGATCAACCGCCCGGTCAACCTGCTGAAATGCCTGCGAGCACTCGAAGTCTGCGACGGCGTCGTGCGTGAAGTCTCGGACGAATTGATCCTGGAAGCCAAAGCTCAAATCGGAGCCGGCGGCTTCGGTTGCGAACCCGCCAGCGCCGCCAGCGTCGCCGGAGCCAAACTGCTCCGCGAGCAAGGGGTGATCTCGCCCAGCGACCGAGTCGTCTGCATCCTCACCGGCCACCAACTCAAAGACCCGACCGCCACCGTCGCGTACCACTCCGTCGATCCCGCACGTCTTTCCGCCGCCGCAGCCACCGAGGACGATGCCTACGCCACCATGCTCCGCAAAGCCGGAGTCACCCAAACCCCCGCCGCCAACCGCCCTATCGTCGTCGAGAACAAGTTCGAGTCGATCATGCAGTTGTTGGATCAGATTGGTTGCTGAAAGTCGATCGATCCACTTGCATTTCACCCGGGCGATGTGAATCCATTGTGGACATGAAATTGAAAGTCCATTTGCACTCCAGAACTGACGAAAGGAAGCCCCATGCGCGCTGACGAAACCCGAGAGGCAATTTATCGGCTGAGTCATCGAGAGCCGTTTCAACCATTCGTGATCAGCCTCGATAATGGCGACCGATTCACAATCGAGCATCCGGAAAACGTTGCCTTCGATCCGAAAAAGAACGGAGGCAGTCGACTGTGTGTCGTCACTTCCAACCTCTTTTGCTACAGCACGTTGGAGGCCGTGTCCTCGATTATCCATCAAGACACCGGCACGACAGTCGGAGCGTGAGCCATTCATCGTTGATTGTCGACATCTCAACAGGAGAAAGGCAGATCACCAAATGAGTGCAGCGAGTGTGATGATTGAGTTGGACTCCTCTGCTTCCGAAAGTTGTTGCAGTTGAATCAAGTTTTCGCGGGCGAGAGGAATAAGGTAAAAATAGGGTTGTTCTGGGATTTGAGTTGTTCCCATCCGTGTGGACTTCTGATCCGTATGGGACTGCGTTGCCAGGGCTTGACCGACCTCAAAGAACGCCGACCCACACGGATAAGAAGGCCACACGGATGGGAGCAAGACCTCGACACCCTGGTCGGTGGACAATTCGGTCAGAGGCCTCGCCTCGTTGGAGTCTTCACTGTTGGCCAAGTTGGATGAATTGGCGTGAAATTGTTGGTCAGGAACACGAAGCGGCGGTCGTGTTCGACGTCGACGAAGGCGATGCGGATGAAGAAATCGCGGAACCTATATGACGGGCACCACCACTCCGGGTTGCACGAAGACCAGGCGAGCGGTCACGCGGGACACTTCGAGGCGGAATAACTGAGCGACCGCGCGGCGGTACGACTGGAGTTGCGGACGGTATTCGGCGATGCGGGTCTCCAGCGGCGAGCCGGTTCCCGAAACAGCGTCGGTCTTGAAGTCGAGCAACTCCGCAGCAACCACCCGCCCCGCCTCTTGCCACAGGATCAGACGGTCGATGATCCCCGAAACCAGCGTCTGCTCGAAGCGGCAGGCGAAGGGATACTCGCGGAGCACGCGGGGAGTACCGGCCGCGGAAACGGATCGATCGCGTCGCAACAGCACGGTGATCGCCGGCTTGTCGAGTAAAGCGAAGAACTCCGGAAGCACCGACGTCGGATCGATCGTCAGTGGACGGAGCGTCTTCGCGGCGGCGAGCAACTCTTCGGATGTCGGTCGGCCGGTATCGAGCCACTCGATTTGCTCGAACCACTTGTGAATCAGCGTACCTCGCTCGCGAGCAATCGTCGCTCGCGGTTGCAAGAGTTCGGACAAACGCCGCGTCCGGCCTGCATCGTGTTGAGACGGTGCTCTTCGCTGCCAGTTGCGTTCCGGCAATGGCAACGGTGGTGCGAACCGGAGCCGCGGCGGCATGGGCGGTTGCATCGGAGTCGCAGGGACTGAAGGGACCAAAGCGGTTGATGGGGTGGCTGGGGCCGAGCGTGCCCAATGCGGGTCGCCGATTTCGAACAACACGGCATTGGCCGCGGCGGGTGCGCTGTCGGCCAACGACGCTCGTAACAATCCGGCATATGATTTCGTCGGCGTGCTGTCACTGGGTGCAATCAACAGGTACAGACCGTGAATCGCGCGCGTCAACGCGACGTACAACACGCACAATGCTTCGTGCGTGCGGCGTTCAACGTCTTGCTCAAAAATCTGCTGCAACTCTGGCGGCAGCAGTTGTCTGATGTTCTCATGCTGATAAAGACAGACGGCGTCTGGCGGTTCGGCCGGATCGGCACTGCCCGCGACGATCGACGGCGGTTGGCCGGGAAATCTGCCATCCAACTCTGGCAGCACGACGATGTCGAATTGCAAACCTTTCGCTTGATGAATCGTCATCACCCGTACCAAGTCACTGCTGGGATCGGCGACTTTGATGTTGCGCACGTGCTGGACGAAATCGCGTGGCCGCAATGTGGCCGATGTCTGATAGGCGTAAGCGACCTCGGTCAGTTGTTCCAGCCGGCTCCGCTCGCGCCGATTGCAACTCCCAATCAGCAACTTCACCCATGCCGAGACTGTCGGCCCGTATCCGTCGATCAACAATTGCCGACGTACTCGCAAGGCCAAATGCGAGGCGTCCGACTCGTCCCGGAAATTCACATAGCCCAAAGCCGCTCCCAGCGGCGAGGTCGCCAGGTGAAACCGGCTCACCGTATCTCCCGGGTGATCCGCCAAACGCAGCAGCGATAGAACTAATCGTACGGCTGCCGAGTCGATCAGCGGATTGCCTCCCTCCTCGCTGGCCGGAATGCCGAGCGATTGCAGTTGAAAGACCAGCTTGCCGACCACATCGTTCTGGCGCGCGAGCACGCCAATCGACCGCCCCGGAGCCTGCCGCGACAACTCGGCAATCCACAGAGCAGTCTGCCGCAATGTCGCCTCGCTTTTTGAATCTCCGTCGTCCGCCTCCGCCGCAACGCGCAATTGCACATGCCCGCGAAGTTTGGTCTTCGCGGTTGAGTGCGTCGGAAACAAGCGGCACCACGAGCACACCGCATCCGCCAGCTTCTCCAGCCGCGGATGCTGCGACAGCTTCGAGAAGACGAGATTGACCGCGTCGATGATCGGCTGTGCCGAGCGGAAGCTTGTTGCCAACGATTGCTCTTCGATGCCGGGCAGATGCCGTTTCAACGTGTCGAAGATGCGAGCATCACCGCCGCGCCAACCATAAATCGCCTGCTTAGTGTCCCCCACGCAAAAGAACGACGGCAACGGCTCCTGCTTTCCAAACAGAGGCAGTTGAGCCGGCCGCCCCGCGCGGCGTTGCTTGGACAACATCTGCTCGGCAAATGGCCGCAGCACATGCCACTGCAACGGCGAGGTGTCCTGAAATTCGTCGAGCAGCAAATGAGACAACCGCGAATCCATCCGGAAGGTCAGCCGCGACAACGTTCGCTCTTCAGCGTCGGCATCGCCGTTGCCGCTTCCCTTCGTCAGGACTGGCCGCTCGCTCTTTCCGGCCAACGCCCGCGCAACATCGCTAAACCCGCAACCGCCGTGCTTGCGTTGCAGCTCGCGGTACTCGCGGTCAAATCGGTCGAGCAATTCTCGCGTCGCCTCCGTCTGCTTGGCCAACCGGTGCAGCGCGAGCGCCGATGTCTGCGCCAAGACTGTTTCGTAAAGGATTCGCGCTTCGCCTTCGAGCTCTTTGCGACAGTAGGTCGTCTGGCCAAACAACAATTTGGCGAGCGGCCCGCTCTTCAACATGTCCTCCCATTGCTCGCGTTCCGCCAGATCGCTGTCGATATGCAGAGCCTTTTGCAGTTGTTTGTTGTTGTCAGACATTTTCGCCAAGTCGCGAAGCAATCGTTGCGAGCGCCGCATGTCGTCGCCAGCCGGCAGCGGCGGACAGGGGATTCGCCGCCAAGCCTCTTTCGTGGTCTCGATCGCGATTTCGTGGCAGGCGTTGACATTCTCCAAAATCAGCTTGCTGACCGAACGAGTCGTGGCTCCTTTCGCCAGCAGTCGCAACAACCGGACGAGGTCATCATCCGACCCCGATTCCAGCAGCGATTCGATCGCGTCCTCTTTGAGCCGCGCCGCTTCCAAGTTGTCCAGAATTCGCCAGCCCGGCGGCAAACCCAACTCCAACGAGTAACTCGTCGCTAGCCGAATAAAGAAGCTGTCGAGTGTGCCGACCTGTAACCGATGCAGCCGCCGTGTCACTTGCGCCAGCAGTTCTACGCAGCGCGAGCGAGTCAGTTCTGACACGCCGATCGCCGCCGCCAGCTCCACGCAGTCCGCATCCGCATTCGCGGCGCGAGCCAACGTCAGCAAGATCCGTTCGAGAATCTCTCCAGCCGCTTTGCGAGTGAACGTCGCCGCCAAGATCCCCTCCGGCGGCACACCCGACACCAGCAAGCGGAGATACCGATTCGTCAATTGGTACGTCTTGCCGGTTCCGGCGGAAGCACGAATCACGATATCAGGCAGCGGTGAGGTCATGATGATCCAGCTCCACGAAATGATTCGATTTATCCCAAGTGGTCGGGAGTCTTTTTCAGGTCGGCGATCTCGCGGCACAACCTACGAAGTTGGATTGATGCCGACCTGAAAAAGACTCCCGACCCCCTCGACCACACAATCATTGCGCTGGCGGAGCGTTTGCCGCAAACCAGCGTCGCACGTCGTCGTCAGTCAGGTGATACAGCTCCAGCGACGCCCCCAAACGATGCTTCGGTTCAAAGGCTCCGAAATACGCGAACTCGCCGATGTTGACTTGTCGAATTTTGCCGAGGCCATCTCGGATTCCGTGCGGGCGGCCCATCACGAAATTCACGCTGATCACATGCCAACCCGGCTGCGGTGACCAACTCGGTGGCGGCGTGTAGCGGATACCAAGCGACTCCGGCGGCATCGTGCCGAAATACGCCAGGTGCAACGGCTGAATCGGGTGGTCCTGCAAGAAGCGTTGCAGCTCGTGCAGATCTTGGCCCCAGTCGAGATTTGAATCGAGCAAATGTGTTCGTCCTCCCTCAACGCCGCCCGCCGCTTCGTTGAAGTACGCCAGATACTCCGGATGCACCTGCCACGGATCGAACAACAGCAGCAAACTGG
>JAYVSP010000618.1:0-3491 GCA_043775215.1 Planctomyces sp.
GCCGTTCGGATTTCGGGCGTTGTGTTTCTTTCGGATTTGGTTCTTTGGTTTTCGGATTTGCGGCTTCGCCGCGCTACGTAATTCTTAGGGCTGCTTTTGGCGGGCTCATCAAGTTGGCACAACACGCCGCGATCTCGCAAATGCCCGAGAAGAGTCGGCACGTCGGTGAAGACTTCCGCCGAAAGTCCGTGATCGCGGCCAGCGACGACGTACTTGGAAATATCGTCCGTGTAGAAACATTCCTCAGGCAGGCAATTGATTTGTCGCAAGGCTGCTTCATAAATCGTTCGTTCCGGCTTGATGCATCCCGCTCGCCACGAGGTGACGTGCTCATCAAATCGCTGCAGTACGTCGTAATGGCTCCAGATCCAATCGAAATGTGTCTGGCAAGTGTTCGACAACAACACCAAACGCAAGCCGAGCTCCTTGAGCCGATCGAGGACCGGGACTATCGGTTCGTTTAGCCAGAAGATGTCCGCACCCGCGCGGTTCAAATCGTCGAGCTCGACTTGGCAGCCAGTCGTCGCCTGAAACCAGTCGTGAAACTGTATGGGGCTGAGCCGTCCGCGTTCGTAGTCCCACTGCACTCCGGAATCAATGAGTAATCCCCGCATCTCATCTGCGGATTTGCCGCACAGCCGACCAAGTTGCTGGCACATACGGTCATGTGAGAAAAACACCAAAACGTTGCCCATATCGAACAAACAGGTACGGATCATCGGGAACTCACTGGTTGACGCTTTTCGCCGATTCGAGGTACAACTCCGCCATCTCGCTTGACTCGGAGAGTCAAGCTACGGCGGGACGTGATAGCACATCAGCCGCGCGGGCAACAACTCGGTTTCTTTCTCACGGATGCGAGAACCATTCGATGGCCATGCAGTTCGAAGGACTAGGAATCGCCGACGCGACCGCTCGCGATCAAGAGTGGCCTTGCCTGCGGCAATTCTGTGTCTTCTTGGAAAATCAACTCGGCCGCTTGCGCGATCTGCTGAGGCACATTGAACGGCATGACCTGAGAATTGTCGCCTTGAGCATTGTGGATTCGCACGACTCGGCGTTCGCTCGTGTTTTGCTCAGTTCGTGCGACCGAGGCCGCGAGATTCTCAACCTGTCGGGCTTCGCATTCTTCGAGAGCGACGTGATCGGCGTCGAACTACCGGACGGACATCAGCCGTTCGTGACGCTCTGTTCGTCGCTCCTGCAAGCTGAAGTCAACATTCACTACACCTACCCGCTGATCTACCGCCGTCACGGCCGTGGTGCGATCGCACTGTCGGTCGACGACCTCGATATGGCCATCAAGGTGCTCGCCGAGCACGGCCATCACATGATCACTGACGACGAATTGCTCGCGGATGATCTGGGGTAGCTGAACTCGCCAGAGTTCAGATCCGAAGTCTGGCGACTTCGGCTACGACAGTTATTGCTGCGCCGGTCGCTAACCGGCTCGCGTCTCGACCGCCGACAGCAAGGTGGGATCCCATTTCGGGATGGACCGGCAATTCCCGCCGGTTCCAGACATATCATCGGCCGCCAATGGATGACCGATGCAGTTCTGGATTGGGGCATCTGGGAAACTCACAGAGTCAGTCGCGGCAATAACTACTGTTCCGACTGTGCGAATTGGGTGAGGAGTTGGGAATCTCGTAGTGCATGCTTCCAGCTTCTGTTGTTTCTGGACCGATCGTGTTGAATTCGGAAAAGTTGCAAGCTGGAAGCTTGCACTACGGCGTTGTGATGTCTGTCGTTTCGATCACACCTGCTCGTTCAAACTTCACCGCGATCGGACTGGCAATCAATTGAGCCTGTTGTCGGAACGCATCGCTACTTGTGATCGGTTGACCTCCAATCGATAGCAGTCGGTCAAATGACTTCAATCCGGCGATGTTGGCCGGAGAATGATCGAGAACTTGCGTCAAGATGACGCAGTTCGGTTCGGCATCGTCCGTCCGCCAAGCGATGCCCAGTCGAGTCGGTTCGCCCGCCAAGCGGATGGGCAAATCGAGCGTCCCGGCGGCACTGGCTCGTTCCACGTTTATCGTCGTGCTCGTCGGGGCGGTCATGACTAGCGTCCGGAAGTCAGGAAAGTCCCCAACCGATTGATTGCCGAGCTTCAGGATGTGGTCGCCGACTCGCAGACCAGCGATGTCCGCGGACGATCGTGGCACGACTTCCAAAACCTCCACGAAACGTTGGGCGAGATCGGCTTTCCAAGCGATTCCCAAACGGCTCGGCGGCGGGGCGAGCGGTTGTTCGAGTTGCTTCTGTCGTGCCTCCGTTTCCAAACGACCTTCCGAACGGAACGTTGGCAGCTCATTCGCCTCAGCGGCGCGAAGAGCGAGCAACAACATCAGCCGCGCAATTCGCTGGATTCCCGCATAATTTAGCTTGTCGGCATCATCGCTCGGCCGGTGATAGTCGTCATGTTTGCCGGTGTGCAGCATCAGTGCGGGGACTCCTGCGGTAATGAATGGATGATGATCGCTGTCCGCCCGGAGAATCCAAGTGAAATCCATCGTGGCTTTCGGTGCCAGGCGGCTGTCAAGTAAGGGGTCAGGCACTGCAGAATTCAGAATTGGCGGAAAAAGGCGCCCTTGTTCAACCGAGTCGCGATCTGCCAATTCTGAACTCTGCGTTGCCTGAGCCCGGCCGGGTGTTATCGCGACCGATGAATTTGCATCGGCCACCATCTGACGCAGGCCGCGAGCGACGCGAAACCCGGTGACCTCAATCCCTTCTGGCCGTAGGCGGCCGACCATATCGGCGTTGATCACCAGCTTGATTCGCGTCAGCGGAATCGTCGGCGACGAAACCCAATGCTTCGATCCGAGCAAACCCTTTTCCTCGCCATCCCAAAACGCGAACAGCAGCGTTCTGCGTGGCGGCTGTGGCAGCGATTGAATGGCATCGATCACCTCCAGTACGGCTGCCGTTCCGCTCGCGTTGTCGTCCGCTCCGTTGTGGATGTAACCGATCGGACCGCGACTGCTCTTTGCGGTCCCGAAGCCGACGTGATCAAAGTGGGCGCAGACAATGATCGCCTCTTCCGCCAAGTGCGTATCCCGGCCTCGGACCGTGGCCAGGACATTGCGCATTCCGCCGTGGAATTCTTGGAGAAACTGTCCTTCGCCGGCTGCCGGTGAGACGTGCCGCTGACGGAGTTCTCGCACCAAATAGGCACTCGCGGCATGACCATTGACGGTTCCCGCCTCGCGTCCCTGCAAGGCGTCGCTGGCCAACGTGCCGACGTGCGTCTTGAGGTCTTCCACACGGATCGACTCGATCGCCGCGACGATCGCCGATTCGTCGATTGCGGGAATGTTCGTCTCAGCCGCGCGAGCAACGGCTATCGCGAGGATACCGATTGCGAACGCGAGCAACATTGAAGGAACTATTCTTCGTGCGGGCGAGATTGAGAGATGTTTAACCGCAACGCCATCGGCGTGCGCGAGTCGTATCCACCGCGCCCACGCCGATGGCGTTGGGGT